>JAGQVC010000013.1 GCA_020438185.1 Bacteroidota bacterium | reverse complement strand
TCAGGAGTAAATAAATTGTCCGGATTTTTTTCTTCTGCAATATTATTTTTTACTACAATAATTAACTGAGAATGTCCTGCAGGTGGCGCTTTTACAGGATGAGCCAGTAATCCTGTTTCATATATTTTCTTAACCCATTCAGGACCTTTGCTGTCGATTTTTCTCCTGTCACTATCGGATAATAAATAATCATCAGACTGAATTCCAGTGAGGCGTTGAGTGAAAGTTTCAAGTTCGGTTGCAAGACTATTTTCCTTTTCCGGGAGAATCGCACTGTAATAGCTATAATAATTTTTGCTTTGCTCAAGGAGTAATTCCTTCTCGGCGTTCAGCTCGTCTTTCGACTTGTTTATGGCAAAATCGAATGGCGCCACGTAATCATCATGCAACCAAACCTTGCCTTTAACATAAGAATACCGAAACTTGCCTTCAACAGGCATCACATACACGATGAGGGCAACACTGATAAAGAAAATCATCAGTTTTACCGTCAGGTTATGCTGACTTGAAAGATAAAAAACAAACTTTTTAGCAGCCATCCGCTACGAAGATACAGCGATTCAGGTAATCCATCTTAAGCCTGAACGATTCAGGCAGGATTAAATGAAAGAAAACCTGCCATTTTACGGTACAATTCATCCGCATTAAATGGTTTATTCAGGAAATCGTTCATTCCCGAGCGACGGTATTGCTCGCTTACTTCGTACTGCGAGGAAGCCGTAAGTGCAATAATCGGCAAAGCAGCATAGACTCCGTTTTTCATTTTGCGAATTTGCTGCGAAGCTTGATAACCATCCATTTCGGGCATTTGCAAATCCATTAAAACTAAATCAACCCGGTTTGTTTCCAGATGCTCAACAGCTTCCCTTCCATTCTCAACCACCTTTAGGTCAACTCCCCATTTCTCAAGAACATTGCGTGCAACCAACTGATTGATGGCATTGTCTTCGGCAAGCAGAACTTTTTTACCTTTTAAAACTCCTTCGGGTACCTTAGCATTTTCCGGCTGTGCAACAGCCTGAATTTTATACCTGAAAACAAAACTGAATTCCGAGCCTTCACCCGGTGTGCTTTCCACTTTTATTTCACTGTCATGCAGCTGCACAAGCTTCTGACAAATGGCAAGTCCGAGTCCTGTACCTCCGTATTTACGGGTAGTTTCGGATGAAGCCTGAGAAAACCTTTCAAAAATCAGAGCTTTCTTATCCGGCTCAATTCCAATCCCTGTATCCCGGATGCAAAACTTGACTGAGGCAAACTCACCATCGTTTGATACACAAATAACTTGTAATCTCACCCAGCCTTTGTGTGTGAACTTGAGCGCATTGTTGAGCAAATTGTTGAGCACCTGAGTCAGCCGGTTGGGATCCCCTTCAATCATGGCTGGTAGTTTCCGGTCAACTTCCAGCATTAAATCAACTCCTTTCTCACCGGCAAGCGGACTTAGCGAAGCTCTTAATGTTTCGAGCAAAGCAGGAAGATTAAATGAAGTCTTTTCCAGTTCAATTTTACCCGCTTCAATGCGCGAGTAATCCAGAATATCGTTTATGATATGCAGTAAATGCCCCGAAGAAAATCGCAGAACTTCCAGATGTTTCTTCTGGTCTTCCCTTGGATTATCTTTCATTAACAAGGAAGTAATTCCAACAACTGCATTCATAGGTGTGCGCAACTCATGACTCATATTGCTGAGAAACTGCGATTTGAGTTCAGCCAGTTCTTCAGCTTTAATTAATGCTGATTTTAGTGAGCGTTCAGCAATAAAAATGGATTTAATCATGATAATGCCCTGCCCGAAAGTGATGAGCAGCGACATAATGAAATTAATGGTACTAAGCTGCAGCGGACCGTCATAAGCATTTGGGAAATACTGATACAATCGCGGCGATGCGCCGGGAATATTTGTCATAATTGCTGCTGCAAACAACAATACCAGAGAAGAAATTCTATACTTCCGTTCCGAAACATCAAAAAGCAGAAATATGCCGATTAAGGTTGAAAAAAAATAAAAATAGAATCCGTTTTTCCCGCCCACTCCATCATCGTACATGTAAATATTAAGAATACCGAAACAGGCAATATTGAATGCACTTGCCGCTATTTTACTCTTCTTCAGAAAATAAATATTCAGCAATAAAGGCGAGGCACTAATTAATCCCAGATAAAAAAGCATGTGATTGCCTTTCACCAACCAGATTATGGTATAGGGTATAAAAGCTATCAGGCAGAGCCAGGAAAGCTGCTTCAAATAAAATGCTCTCTTATCGTGCATAAATGTGAATCACGCCGTGAGATACGTACTTTGCAGCCCGCGGGTTAATGAATTCACCTTGAATTTCAGCTTCTTTCTTACATTATGAAATTATCCATCCGCTCTATCAAACTTTTGGGTAAAACAGCTCGAGAATTACTGACTCCTTTTCCCATCTTAGCTCTTCAGTTGCAGTCCGGCAGGCTGCACGTGTGTTTGATAGTTTTTGCGGATTAGATTTCAGACTATTAATCTGAGCCGCCATTACTTCCGGATTATGAGATTCGGCAACGAAACCAACTCCATATTGTTCAACAACTTTGCGGACTTCAGGTAAATTGCTTGCGAAGACAGGAATGCCGGCATGTATATAGTCAAATATTTTGTTGGGCAAGCTGTACCTGTAATTGATATTTGTATCCTTATCTAGAGTTAATCCCAAATTGCAGGCTGCAGTAATTTGCATTAATTCGGAATACTTCATTTTTGGCAGAAAAATAATTCTACCATTCAGATCATCCTGCGAAGCCCGAATTTTGAGGCTGCCAATCACATCACCGGAACCTGCAATAATGAGTTTGCAACCTTCAAGGTGTTTCATCATTTCAACCGCTTCCTCTGCGCCGCGGTCCACATTAATGCCGGCTCCCTGTAAAATTATCACAAAATCATCTTCAGAAACTCCGGGAATATCCTTCTTCGCAAGCGGAATAATTTCTTTCCTCACACTAGTCGGAATATTTCGAATAACCTTTGGCAGAATACCATAATCGTTTTCATAAAGCGATGCAATGCTGTCATTTACTGTGATTACCCTTTTTAACTTAGGAAAAACAAAGCTTTCAATTCCCTTCCATATTTTTTTTACCAACGGTCGCTTTTGAATCTCAGGAACCCCGGTAAAATATTCATGGGTATCGTAAACAAGTGGCTTTCGCCTTAAAACAGAAACCAGATAGGCAGGCAACAAAGTATCCAGATCATTTGCATGAACGAAATCAAGTTTTGAAAAAAGTAGCAGAAAAAATAGTCGAAGATTTAGCTCGGCATAAAATGCCGGACCACTTGTGAATAACAGTTTCATTCGCTTATGTTCGAAAGAAACATCAGGCATATCAATGCTTTCTGGCAGTTTTCTACCAATCATTCTTGGCATGTATCCCAAATCATACAAACTCCTGCAAACCTTGAGAACTCGCTGATCTGTTGCCAAATCGTTACTAACCGTAACTGCAATTATGGGACGTTTATGCACAGCACGAAAATAACAGCAATAAACAAACTAACACAGCCTTTTCGTAACTTGCAGCTATAATTTCACTATGACTGCGAGTTCAGAAGTAAAATCAGGTCTTGCCCTTGGCTTAGCATATTTTTTATGGTTACTTGCCGAGAAGTTTCTGGGCTTTCATGATGTAAGACTGGATTATTTGCCCTTCGTTTTCTGGCTTTTCGCAGTATTGCCCGCAGTTGGTATTAACTGGGCAATGAAAGCCAAAAGAGACCGGTTTTATAAAGGCAAAATCAGTTTTTTTGCTGCCTTTCGTGTAGGTTTTATCATCTCACTTACAATGGCATTATCAGCCGCACTCATGAAATTTATATATGTTTTTCTGGTCAACCCGCTTTATTACGACACCCGGATTGCTCACGACAAAAAAATGATTGAAGAGCTGGATATTGCTAAAGTGGATAAGGAAAAAATGATTTCTCACCTGCTTGAAGAAAATACCCTGACAGCTTCCATGCTACAGACATTAACTTTCATGTTGCTCACCGGACTGATTATTACAGTTATGGCGTCGATCATGTTAAAGAAAAACACCCGTAATTCGGCAGTCACAGAACAGAATCCGGAAGTAAAAAACAGCTGATTTAATTGTTGAAAAAAATCAACCTGTAACAGATTCTTCTTGTTCTAACTGAGTAGCTTAGCTGCTATGAATATTGAGAACGAAAAATCGCTTACAGCATTTAATACTTTCGGAATAGCTGCAGTTGCTGCAAAGCTTGTAACAATCACCGATATTAATTCTGCACGCGAAGCACTTGAGTTCTGCAATAAAACTAATCTTCAGTCGCTTATTCTTGGCGGTGGTTCCAATATATTATTTACTAAAAATCCCGAATCTTTAATTCTTCTTAACCGCTTACGCGGGATAGAAATAGTAGGGAAAGATGGACCTGACAGGGTTTTGGTAAAAGCTGCAGCCGGTGAAACCTGGCATGAATTCGTTCAATATTGTATTCGGAATAATTGGGGAGGACTTGAAAATTTATCTCTTATTCCCGGCATGGTAGGCGCTTCTCCTATGCAAAATATTGGTGCTTATGGCGTCGAAATTAAAGATGTATTTCACAGCCTAGAAGCCCTTTCGCTTGAAAATGGCAACTTAAAAACATTTAATTCAAAAGAATGCAATTTCGGGTACCGGGAAAGTGTATTTAAAAATACCGAGAAAAATAAATGGTTAATTTCCTCTGTAACGTTCAGTCTTAGTGCGCAAAACCACCAGTTACATTTGGATTATGGCGCCATTCGGACAGAACTTGAGAAAGCAGGAATTGCCAAGCCTGAAATTGCCGATGTAAGCAATGCTGTTATCAGTATAAGAAAAAGTAAACTCCCCGACCCTGCTGAAATTGGGAACGCCGGAAGTTTTTTTAAAAACCCGGTTGTAGAAATAAGTGTGGCTGAGACAATTAAAAGTAAATACCCTGAACTGGTTTCATACCCCGTAAATGAACATGAAGTGAAACTTGCCGCAGGTTGGCTTATTGAAAAAGCAGGCTGGAAAGGTTATCGCGAAGGTGATGCCGGAGTGCATAAAAACCAGGCTCTTGTTCTGGTTAATTATGGCAATGCCGGGGGAAATGAAATTCTCAATCTTTCAACACGGATAATTAATGATATCAGTGATAAATTTGGCGTGGTTCTCGAACGAGAGGTTAATATTATTTAGTCGGGAATTAAATTAATTCACCTTTTATTCTTTTTCCAAGCCACTTTCTTCCCAAAACACTTTCTGAAGTGTGGTGTGAAAAAGCGCCAGTTTAATCCCTATCGAAAGTCTGAAAACATGCGGATCGTCTGTTCTTCTTATATCGTCCCAGACCAACTCGGTAAGTGGCTTTAATTCGGAAGATAAAATCTGCATTTTATCATCTTTCTTTAGCAGATAAAATTCTCCATCCTGGATAATATCGTCATAACTGGCAGGTAATTTCATTTCACCTTCGGTGGAAATTAATCCGTAAAATCCATCCTTCTTCACCCTTGCAAGTCTTCCTGAGAAAGGGGCAGCTTCATCAAATCTGGCTTCGATAACTGTCTTGCCTTTTTTATCAATGTAGCCCCATTTTCTTCTCGATCTAAAGGTTGCACGCCCCGAAGAAAAATAACCGCTTTCCTCATAACGGGCAGGAATAACCAATTTTCCGCTTCTGTCAATATATCCCTTTTTACCCGATTTCTCAATGCGGGCAAGCCCTTCACTAAATCCATCTACTCCAAGTACAGGCGCCGAACACCACGACTTAAAGGAAATTACTTCCTTACCCTTTCTATCAAAAAATGCACATCTGCCATCGCGGGTTACTTTACAAAGTCCTTCAGAAAAGGCTCCCACACGGTCGTTTTCGGCAAAAATCACTTCTTTACCAGTTGTGTCAATAACTCCAACAAGTTCATTGCGCATTACACGTGCAGCTCCGTCCTGAAACTGAAGAGCCACATCATATTTAAATGGCACCTTCACGCTTCCGTTTGTATCAATAAAACCGACCAGTCCATTTGAAGTAACAGCTGCCAGTCCTTCACTAAAATCGTCGGTATTCTCATATTGAGGTTGAATTCTTAACTTACCAAAACGGTCAGCAAAACCGTACAAATCATCTTTGCTAACCTGATAAAATCCGTTAACAGGCCCCGAAACCATTTCATATTCAATGGGTAGTACAACCTGACCACGCGGGTCAATCAATCCGTACAAACCATCCTTTTCAACAACAGCCAGCTGGTTCTTAAACGGCTCTCCGTCATCGTAGGCGGGCTTCACCACCTTGATTCCGGCCTTGTTAATGTATCCAATTTTATCATTCAACCTCACCATGGCCAGGTTTTCCGTGAAATTCCAGGCTTCCTCAAATTGCCAGGTTAAAACATTTTTTCCGGTGGAATCAACATATCCCCATAAATCACCATTTACTGCCGGATACAATGGAATCGACGCAAGTTTTACATCCCGGCGAAGCCGTTCCTGATAGGGATACTCGGGAAATTTCTGTTTAAAGGCTTCAAAGCTTTCCACCCGCTGGTCGGCCGTAAAATCAGCATAAATCATGTCCCAGGCTTCTTCAGAATTTCGGTTTTTCGGGTATTTTTTCACAAACGAATACAACTCGTCTGTGCTAAAACTTTTCACATTCAAAGCATACAATGCATCATCGGCTTCGCCGCGATGCGATGACTCAGGATATCCGGAAATAAATGCTTCATAAGATTTAATGCTTTGATCTGCTGTGAACTCTCTGAATAAAGCATCATCAAGCAACTGCCGGGCCTGTTCATCGCGAAATGAACCGGGATATTTATTTATAAATGCACTTAATGCTGCTGAAGTACCGGCACTGTCGGCGAGCTGAAATGCCCGGTCTACTTCCTTAAATCTGGCTTCTTCCTCAAATTCACTGAATCTGAAAAATGTCGCATAATGCGAATAAGCTTCTGGTGTATTTTTATTCTTTGCTTCCTCAAAAGCCGCATAATAAATTCTGTTCTGTAATCCTGCGAGAGCAGTATCTGATATACCAAAATCGAGTAAATCAATACGTTCCCGAGCCGAAATTTTTCCGAAAAATGAATCAGCAAGCATCACCTGAACAAAAGCAGAATCATATGAGTGGAAATGATTCAGTTTGTCAAATCTGATTAAAGCAAGTCCGTAATGTGATGCAACCGGATGCCGTTTAGCTTTTTTCTCAAATATCCTTTTGGCTTTAAAGAAATCGAACTCATTCAGCGCTTCATAACCTTTGGAAACAGATTGTGAAAAACCATTCTTACTCAACAAAACCAAACTCAAAAACACAAAAATCAAACGCATAAACACTGCTTTAACCGAAAACAATCAACTAATAAAAGTAGAGTACGAAACAAAACCTGCTTACATGTTTCTCCGGTATTGCCCGCCTACTTCAAATAAGGCATGCGTAATTTCTCCCAGGGAACAATATTTAACAGCTTCCATTAATTGCTCAAAAATATTGTGGTTCTGAACAGCTGCCACCTGCACCTTTTTAATCATTTCAACAGAGCGTTCTTCATTTCCCTTGTGAAGGTTGTCCAGCATATTTATCTGATACTGTTTTTCGTCTTCGTTTGCACGAATCACCTCGCGCGGCAAAACAGTTGGCGATCCTTTGGAACTCAGGAACGTATTAACTCCAATAATGGGAAACTCACCACTATGTTTTAACATTTCGTAGTGCATCGATTCTTCCTGAATTTTACCTCGCTGATACATGGTTTCCATGGCTCCAAGCACTCCTCCCCGTTCAGTAATCCGGTCAAATTCAGCATATACGGCCTCTTCAACCAAATCACTTAATTCCTCAATAATAAATGCTCCCTGAATTGGATTTTCATTCTTGGCCAGACCCAATTCCTTATTTATGATTAACTGGATAGCCATCGCCCTTCTCACACTTTCCTCGGTAGGTGTTGTTATAGCTTCATCGTAGGCATTGGTATGCAACGAATTGCAATTATCGTAAATCGCATACAATGCCTGAAGAGTGGTGCGAATATCATTAAAATCAATTTCCTGCGCATGCAGCGACCTACCGGAAGTTTGAATATGGTATTTCAGCATCTGGCTGCGCTCATTGGCACCGTATTTAAGCTTCATAGCCTTTGCCCAGAGTCTTCGGGCTACACGCCCGATAACTGCATATTCAGGGTCAATTCCATTGGAAAAAAAGAAGCTTAGGTTAGGCGCAAAATCATCAATATGCATTCCCCGGCTTAAATAATATTCCACATATGTAAATCCGTTTGCAAGGGTAAAAGCAAGCTGCGAAATCGGGTTAGCTCCTGCTTCGGCTATGTGGTAACCAGAAATACTGACGCTGTAAAAATTGCGGACTTTTTTATCAATAAAATATTGCTGAATATCACCCATCATTCTGAGGGCGAACTCCGTACTGAAAATACAGGTATTCTGAGCCTGATCTTCCTTCAGAATATCGGCCTGAACAGTTCCGCGAACAACCGAAAGCGTTTCTGCTTTAATCTTATTATAAATTGATTTATCAAGTACCTGATCACCGGTAACTCCAAGCAACATCAAGCCGAGTCCGTCATTTCCCTCAGGTAATTCGCCCTGATAAGCCGGCCGTTCAACGCCACGCTTTTTAAAAATTGCAGCAATTTTATCCTCTACCTCTTTCTCCAATCCATTTTCCTTAATATACAATTCGCATTGCTGATCGATGGCTGCATTCATAAAAAAGCCCAAAAGCATGGGAGCCGGACCATTAATAGTCATCGAAACCGATGTTGTAGGTGCACATAAATTAAATCCTGAATACAATTTTTTGGCATCATCCAAACAACAAATGCTTACTCCTGAATTTCCAATTTTACCATAAATATCAGGTCTTAAATCAGGGTCGTTACCATAAAGTGTAACAGAGTCAAAAGCAGTACTTAATCTTGCCGCAGGCATGCCTTTGCTTACATAATGAAAACGTCTGTTGGTACGTTCAGGTCCCCCTTCGCCGGCAAACATCCGGGTAGGATCTTCCCCTTCACGTTTAAACGGATAAATTCCGGCTGCAAACGGAAATTCTCCGGGTACATTTTCCAATAAAACCCATTTTAATATGTCACCCCAATTTTTATAAGCCGGAGTTACAACCTTCGGTATTTCAGAATGAGAAAGACTTTCGGTATGCGTTTTAATTTTAATTTCTTTGTCACGTACTTTAAATACAAAATATTCATCCTTGTATTTTTTACGTTTATTTTCCCAGTTCTCAATAATCAGCCAGTTTCGGCCATCCAGATCAAGTTTAATGCGATCAAATTCAGCCTGAACAGTTTTTACAATATCATCCGAATCTTTTTTTCCTTTAAAAACAGCAATGGTTTCATTTAATGCAAATAATTTTTCAGCAACCAATGCCTGCTTTTCTGCCCATAAATTATAGTTCCTGTTATTCTCGGCAATCTCACTCAGGTAGCGGGTTCTCTGTGGTGGAATAACATAAATTTTCTCACTCATTTCACGGGAAACCGTGTAACCCGATTTTAAATCAGCTCCTGTTTTCTCAACAAGAGTATCCATTATTCTCCGGTAAAGATTATTCATTCCCGGATCATTAAATTGAGATGCGATGGTACCGAAAACGGGCATTAATTCAGGATCGGTGTCCCATAAATTATGGTTTCGCTGGTATTGTTTTTTAACATCCCGCAAAGCATCAAGTGCACCTCTCTTATCGAATTTATTTAGAGCAATTAAATCTGCAAAATCCAGCATATCAATTTTCTCCAGCTGAGTAGCAGCGCCATATTCAGGTGTCATAACATACAAACTAATGTCGCTGTGATCCAGAATCTCGGTATCGCTCTGACCAATTCCCGATGTTTCGAGAATAATTAAATCGTATTTGGCCGCTTTTAATATGGAAATAGCCTCCTTAACGTGCTTGCTTAAAGCCAGATTACTTTGGCGGGTTGCAAGCGAGCGCATATAAACACGGGGATTGCGTATGGAATTCATCCTGATTCGGTCGCCCAGCAACGCACCACCTGTTTTTCTTTTTGAAGGGTCAACTGAAATTACGCCAATGTATTTATCGGGAAAATCAATTAAAAAACGTCGAACCAGTTCATCAACAAGCGATGACTTCCCGGCACCGCCGGTGCCGGTGATACCTAATACAGGCGCATGACTTTGTGCAGCCAGATCGTGTACTTTATGTAATTCCCCGGTTGAACCTTCCGGATTATTTTCAGCTGCCGAAATCAATTTAGCAATGCTTACCCAGTTTTTTTCAAGCAGGTGACCGACTTCGCCATTCAAATTCAAGCCGGTTGCAAAATCGCATTTCTGCATCAAGTCGTTTATCATTCCCTGCAAACCCATGCTGCGTCCGTCGTCGGGATGATAAATGCGTGCAATACCGTATTCCTGTAATTCTTCTATTTCAGAAGGTAGTATCGTACCACCGCCCCCACCGAAAATGCGGATATGGCCGGCTCCTTTCTCCTTCAGCAAATCGAACATATACTTGAAATATTCCATATGCCCCCCTTGATACGATGTCATTGCAATCGCCTGAGCATCCTCCTGAATGGCACAGTTTACAACTTCCTCCACGCTTCGGTCATGCCCCAGATGAATTACCTCAGCTCCGGAACTCTGTATGATTCGCCGCATAATATTTATCGCTGCATCATGCCCGTCGAACAAAGAAGCGGCGGTAACTATTCTGATTTTATGCTTTGGCTTGTAAACTGCGGTTTCCATAGGTCTTTTTAGCTCTTTTGGGAATGGGCAAAGATAATGAATCTGCCCGATTATTAAGGTTAGCGCACTTCTGCCGCAGGCAGGATAAGCCAGGAGCTATTGAATGCTTTTCACATTTAAAATGTCACCTCTGTATAAGTCATTCACAATTGCTAAAGAGTATATTTGCTCACTAACCCAACTCAAATGAAAAGTGCAAAACCCGCTTTGGGATTTATCTTTGCAACACTATTAATAGACGTTACAGGCCTCGGAATTATCATCCCTGTTTTTCCAAAACTAATTCAGGAACTAACCGGTGGCTCCCTCAGTGAAGCTTCAGAATACGGGGGCTGGTTACTTTTTTCATTTGCGTTTATGCAGTTTCTGTTTTCTCCGGTATTAGGTAACCTCAGCGATCAATACGGGCGCCGTCCTGTTTTGCTCATTTCACTTTTTGGCTTTGCAGTCGATTACATATTGCTGGCTTTCGCCCCAACTATTTTCTGGCTTTTTGTGGGTCGGCTTATCGCCGGAATGATGGGCGCAAGTTTCACTACTGCAACTGCATACATTGCAGATATTTCAACCCCTGAAAAGAGAGCCCAGAATTTCGGGCTCATAGGCGCTGCCTTTGGTTTAGGTTTCATCATTGGTCCGGTTGTAGGCGGAATTCTAGGTGAATACGGTTCGCGGGTACCATTTCTTGCAGCGGCCATTCTAACATTCATTAACTTTCTCTACGGGTGGCTAATCCTGCCTGAATCTCTTCCGCCAGAAAGCCGGAGAAAATTCGAATTAAAAAGGGCCAATCCCCTGGGTTCATTGAAAATGCTTTCCAAATACCCACTCATTTCGGGAATGGTTATCTCTTTATTGTTAATCTATGTAGCATCGCACGCAGTGCAGAGCACCTGGTCCTTTTTCACAATGGATCAATTTCAATGGTCTGAATCGCAAGTTGGCTATTCGCTGGGCTTCGTCGGAATTCTGGTTGCCCTTGTTCAGGGCTTACTCATCCGGGTTGTAAACCCGAAACTCGGAAACCGCAACTCGGTAGTGGTTGGAATGATACTCTACATTATTGGACTTGGTTTGTTTGCTGCCGCACCGGTTCTGGGCTCCTGGATGATGTATGCTGCATTGATTCCTTATTGCATGGGAGGCATCTCGGGCCCGGCAATTCAGGGAATTCTTTCGGCTCAGGTTCCTGCCAATGAACAAGGCGAACTACAAGGCGCATTAACGAGTCTTATTAGCATAACTTCAATCGTTGGTCCAGTAATGATGACAGGCATTTTTGCCGCATTTGCAAAACCTGAGGCCTCCATTTACTTTCCCGGGGCCGCATTTTTCACAGCAGCTTTACTCGGAATAATAAGTATGCTTTCTGCAGTTAAAGCGCTGAATAAAAATGGAATACGAACATAATTTCAGAATACTTTCTAATTAATTACCAGTAAACAACACTTTTTCCTCAACTTACTAAACACCAACAACCAAAACCAAATTTTAAACATGAAATTCGTTTATTTGAAGCTGTTAATTGTGTGTATGATGCAGATGACGGCAATTGAGCCAGTTTTGGCTCAGCAGGCTCCCCTGATTCCTCTACAGGATTTTTTTAAAAACCCTGAAAAAGTAGCGTTCCGTATCTCTCCTAACGGAGAATATCTGGCTTTTATGCAGCCCTGGGAATCGCGCATGAATATTTTTGTCCAAAAAATTGGCGAGGATAAAATAACTCAGGTCACATTTGCCAAAGAACGCAGCATTCAGGGCTATTTCTGGAAGAATAACTCCCGGCTCGTTTTTTTGCAGGATAAAGGAGGAAATGAAAATTTTCACTTGTTTGCAGTGGACAGCGATGGTAAAAATCAGGTTGAACTTACCCCCGGAGATGAAGTCCTGGCTCAGATTATTGACGATCTGGAAGACAATGAAAAGGAAATGATTGTAGCAACCAATCAGAGAAATCCTCAGTTTTTTGATGTGTACCGCATCAATATTGAAACCGGGAAAATGGATATGGTTGCTGAAAATCCGGGAAATATTACCGGGTGGGTAACCGATAACAAAGGTCACATACGTATAGCAACCACAACAGATGGCATCAACACGGGAGTGTTGTATAGAAAAACAGAAGCAGACCCTTTTACCGAACTAATATCCACCAATTTCAAAGAGTCGTTTTCACCGCTTTTCTTCGACTTTGATGACAAGAATATTTATGTTTCAAGTAATGTAGGTCGCGATAAAGCTGCAATCGCTCTGTTTGATCCGGATACAAAAAAAGAAGTAAAATTTATTTACGAAAATCCTGAAGTTGATGTCGAAAGTCTGCTTCGCAGTAAAAAAAGAAAAGTAATTACCGGTGTGGCATACACAACCGACAAAACGCATTATCAATTCTTCGACGAGCAGCGTAAAAACCTTCAGGAAAAACTGGAAGCACGATTCAAAGGTTACGAAGTTGCATTGTCGGGCATGAATAGAAATGAAGATAAAATGCTCATTTATGTCGGCAGCGACAGAAACCTCGGAAGCTATTATTTCTTCGATCAAACATCTGGCGATTTGAAAAAGCTGGCTGATATCAGCCCCTGGCTTAACGAAAAAGATATGGCCGAAATGCGCCCTGTAAAATACATCGCGCGCGATGGAAAGGCTATTAATGGCTACCTCACCCTTCCGGTTGGAGTTGAAGCAAAAAATTTACCTGTAATTATTAATCCGCATGGAGGGCCCTGGGCGCGCGACGAATGGGGATTTAATCCCGAAGTTCAGTTTCTGGCAAACAGAGGATATGCAGTTCTTCAGATGAATTTCAGGGGCTCGGTTGGCTATGGCCGTGAATTCTGGGAATCAAGCTTCAAACAATGGGGACAAACCATGCAAGACGATATAACAGATGGTGTTAAATGGCTTATTGAACAAGGAATTGCTGATCCGAAAAGAATTGCAATTTATGGAGCCTCTTATGGAGGTTACGCTACATTGGCAGGAATTACGCTAACTCCTGATTTATATGCTTGTGCTGTTGATTATGTTGGTGTTTCGAACCTTTTTACCTTCATGAACACAATTCCTCCATATTGGAAGCCATACCTCGAAATGATGCATGAAATGGTTGGAGACCCTGAAAAGGATAAAGAAATGATGACGAAAGTCTCTCCGGTTTTTCATGTAGACAAAATTAAATGTCCTCTATTTGTTGCCCAGGGTGCTAATGATCCAAGGGTTGCAAAAGC
>JAGQVC010000138.1 GCA_020438185.1 Bacteroidota bacterium | reverse complement strand
GTGTGCATTCGCTTTTTTTGCATCATTAATAACCTCTTCTTCATTTGCATCGGGATTTCCGTAAAGGATGTTTTCCCTGATTGTTCCACCAAACAGGATTACATCCTGCGGAACGATTGCCATTTGGTCGCGCAATTCGGTGAGCGTGTATTCGGAGGCATTTTTGCCGTCAATCTTAATTAAGCCGGTACCGGGTTCATAAAACCGCAGCAATAGCTGCGTGATGGTTGATTTTCCGGCACCGCTTGGACCCACAATCGCAATGCGTTCGCCCGCAGCCGCGCTAAAGTTAATATCGCGCAGCACCTGAATTTCTTTTCTTGCCGGGTAGGCAAACCCTACATGTTCGAAGCTAACTTCGCCGCGTAGTTTAGTTTCCAGACGTTTTTTCTGTTCTGTTTCAACCGCCTCGGGCGTTTGATCCATAATTTCGAAAATACGCTCGGTAGCTCCGATTGCTTTCTGGATTTGTGCGTACAGTTCAGCAATTCCGCCGATTGAGGCGCCGATAAATGATGTGTAAATAACGAAGCTGATAACTTCTCCGAACGTGATACTCCCTTCCTGAAGCAGTCGCGTTGCATACCACACTATTCCTACGATTGCACCAAAAAGGGCAAAAATGATGAATGATGCAAAAAGTCCCCGTGAAAACGCTGCTTTTAGAGACAGGCCGGCTATTTCGCGAATTGACCGGACGTAGCGCCCCAGTTCCAGGAATTCGTTTGCAAAGGCTTTTACATTTACGATGCCCTGCATGGTTTCCTGAACAATTGTATTTGATTCGGCAACGGTATCCTGCACCTTGCGGCTAATTTTACGGATATAACGACCAAAGAAAATACCCACAACCACAATTGCCGGTATTAAGGCCAGCATGAACAAGGTTAGTTTGGGTGATATAACCAGAATGAAAATGATGCCGCCAACAATCAGGATAAGCTGACGGAGGAATTCGGCCAGGGTAGTGGTAAAGGTGTCCTGAATCTGCGTTATGTCGGCCGAGATACGGCTGTTGATTTCGCCCACGCGGGTGGATGTGAAAAACGACATGGGCAGGCGGATCAGGTGACGGTACAGGTCGCCCCGGAGTCTTACCAGCGTGTTTTCGGTGGTTTGAGCAAAGAGGTAAATTCTGAAAAAGGAGAAAAATGCCTGAGCTGCAAGAATAAGCATGAGCAACAGGGCTGTGGAGTTAATTTTTGAAGGGTCGGGCGATTTGTCGGCTCCGTTTACGAGCTCTCCAATAAGCATTGGAAAAACAAGTGCGGTGGCTGATGTGAGTGCCAGAAAAACGAGTCCTGCTATGTATTTTCCCCTGTCGGGGCGAAGGTACCCGAACAGCCTGGTGGCTTCGCGGATAGATTGTTTATTGAGTTTAGCCTTGGGTAAATCTTCGGCTTTGTTGTTACGTGCCATTTTCAGGGTGCAAACCTACAGTTTTTTAAGGCTTTTGCCCGTCCCGGGCGATAAATTTTACAATTGGGTGACGTGGGATTGATATTCGGCAATAAAATTATAATGACTAAAAATAAGTCAAAATAAAACATATGACTGAATATTAATCGTTGTATTTTTGTACAGGGGTTAACCTGCTTTTGTCTTTAATTATTGATGGATATGCCTGAACGTTCGATTGTGCACATGGATCTTGACAGTTTTTTCGTCAGTGTGGAGTGCCTGCGCGATGACCGTTTACGTGGCAAGCCCTTGATTATCGGAGGCGGGAGCGACCGCGCCGTGGTGGCATCGTGCAGTTACGAAGCCAGGCGTTTCGGGGTGCATTCGGCCATGCCCATGAAGCTGGCCCGCCGGCTTTGTCCCGATGCTATTGTGATTGGTGGCGATATGGAATTATACAGCCGCTTGTCGTCGCAGGTTACCGAGGTTATTTCGGAGGGTTCGCCTGTGGTTGAAAAGGCATCGATTGATGAGTTTTATATTGATTTGACGGGAATGGACCGTTTTTTCGGCACCTGGAAGTGGTCGCTTGAGCTTAAGAAGCGTATTCTTAAAGAAACGGGTTTGCCTATCTCATTTGCTTTATCGGCCAACAAAACGGTTTCGAAAATAGGAACGGGCGAAGCCAAGCCCAACGGACAGATGCAGGTTGAGCGCGGCAGCGAGAAGCCTTTTCTGGCGCCGCTTTCGGTGCGGAAGATTCCCATGATTGGCGAAAAGACCTACACCACGCTTTGCAGCATGGGCGTTAGGCAAATCGGCACCTTGCAGGAAATGCCGGCGGGTGTTATGGAGCGCGTGATGGGACAAAACGGGCTAATGATCTGGAAAAAGGCAAATGGGATTGATGATAGCCCGGTGCAGCCGGTATCGGAGCAAAAATCGGTATCAACCGAGCAAACATTCGAGAACGACACCATGGATATAAAAATGATGCGCTCGATACTTACTGCCATGTCCGAAAAATTAGGTTACTCGCTTCGGCGCAAGGGGCGTGTTTGCGGCTGTGTAGCCGTTAAAATAAGGTATGCCGATTTTGATACACAAACCCGGCAAATGAAAATACCTTATACCGCAAACGACCATACACTTATACAATGTGTACATGAGCTGTTCGGGAAGCTTTACAACCGCCGTCTGCTCATCCGGCTCATCGGCATCCGGCTCAGCGACCTCGTGAGGGGTTCGTACCAGATTAGCCTGTTTGAAGATACGCCGGCCTTAATCGGACTTTATCAGGCTATGGACAAAATGCGCAATCGTTATGGCTCGTCGGCTGTTCAGCGGGCCATTACAATGAATTCCGGTTTCAGGGAGTATGAGTGAGTGATAAATGCATTATCATATAAATCATGTTCTTTCCGGAATCCTTTCTCTTTTTAATTACTTTGCAACGATGAAAAAGCAAGTATTTTATACCATTGCAGCCGGTTTTATGGTGCTGGCATCCTGCGGACAGCAGGTAAATAAAGACTCAATTAGCACACAGGACCTGTTGCAAACCACCGATAAAGTGGTAAAATCAGGCAAAGCCTCTACAGCCATTGAATACAATGATGCTATTGTAGGATTACAGGCCAGAATAATCGAAGAAATGCTGGTTGTATTGAATCTCGAAGGGAAAGATCCGGTAGCCGACTTGAAGCATCTTACAAGTACAGTTAAAACATGTCGTGAGGAATTGAAAGCACTACAAGTATTTGAGGGGGGCGAAGATTTGAAGCAGGCAGCCGACGAGTTATTTAGTTTTTACCAGAGAGCCTGTGAAAAACCCTGGCTGAAGGCTTTCGAGATATATGTTTCAGCTAACCGTGAAATGGATGAGACTCAGTCGAAAGAATTCCTCGCTTTGCTGGAGGAAGGCAGTTCGGGAGAAGAAAAATACGACAATGCATTTGCTGCTGCGCAGGAAGGTTTTGCACGCAGATATGGTTTTGCTATTATTGACAATGAGTTGCAGGGCAAAATTGACGATGCCGGAAAGTAATTCAGCAATTCCTGCCTTAAAGAGATAATTTATCCATCAGGCAACAGAGTATATAGGCAGATTAACAATTCAATAATTTTAATGCTGCATTTTTATACACTTGGGAGTAATTTGGTGAAAATGATTAAGACATGATAAAAAATGTCGGGGTTCATCACCATACACACAGTTTCTTTTATAGATTTGCCACGCATTTATAAAAACAATGAGAACCATACAATTTCGTGAAGCCCTCAGGGAAGCTATGACAGAAGAAATGCGCCGCGATGAGCGTATTTTTCTAATGGGTGAAGAAGTAGCCGAATACGACGGTGCATATAAAGTGAGTCAGGGTATGCTGGCTGAATTCGGAGCCAAAAGAGTAATTGATACTCCGATTGCAGAACTTGGTTTTGCAGGTATCGGTGTAGGTGCTGCTATGAATGGGCTCAGACCGATAATTGAGTTCATGACATTCAATTTTTCACTCGTAGCAATTGATCAGGTTATTAACTCGGCAGCCAAAATGATGTCAATGTCAGGCGGGCAATTTGGCGTTCCTATTGTGTTTCGCGGTCCAACTGCTTCCGCAGGAATGCTGAGTTCGCAGCACAGTCAGGCATTCGACAACTGGTACGCAAACACCCCCGGATTGAAGGTAATTGTTCCTTCTAATCCTTACGATGCCAAAGGGTTGCTTAAATCAGCCATTCGCGATAACGACCCCGTTATTTTTATGGAAAGCGAGCAGATGTACGGCGATAAGGGTGAAGTACCTGAAGAGGAATATCTGATTGAGATTGGTAAAGCTGACATCAAGCGCGAAGGAACAGATGTGACTTTGGTTTCATTCGGAAAGATTATTAAAACCTGTTACGCGGCTGCCGAAGAACTTGAAAAAGAAGGTATTTCCTGTGAAATAATTGATTTAAGGACTATTCGTCCGATTGATTACGACACTGTGATTGGATCTATCAAAAAAACAAACCGGATGGTGTTTGTTGAAGAAGCCTGGCCGCTTGGAAGCATTGCTACTGAAGTAACCTTTAAAGTGCAGAAAGACGCATTTGATTATCTGGATGCTCCTGTGCTCAGAGTAACCTCAGCAGATGTACCATTGCCATACGCTCCAACACTTATTGATGCATCATTGCCTAATCCGGCCCGCATTATTAGTGCAGTAAAGCGTGTTTTGTACTGCGATTAATAGCTGATAATCAACAAATAACAAGCTTAACAAAGGATTATTCCCCATGATTGTTCCGTACAAGGAATAATCATGTATTTTTGCGCTCCCGTTTTGGGGCTGTTAACAAACGTTAAATACACATATGGAGAACTTTATTTACCTGCTTCCCGCGTTCGGACTAATTGGTTTGATCTGGATGATTGTTCAATCATCATGGGTTTCAAAACAGGATGCCGGAGAATCGAAAATGCAAGGCATCGCAACAGCTATCGCCGAAGGCGCAATGGCGTTTCTTAAAGCGGAATACCGCATTCTTGCCGTTTATATGGTTATTGCCGGTACGGCTTTGGGCATTCTTTCCCAAATTGTAGAAACATCTCATATTCTTATTGTTGTATCATTCGTTATCGGATGTGTTTTCAGTGCACTTGCCGGATTTATCGGGATGCGCATTGCAACTAAGGCAAACGTAAGAACCACACAGGCAGCCCGTTCTTCTCTTTCCAAAGCACTTCAGGTTTCATTCAGAGGTGGACTTGTTATGGGGCTTGGCGTGGCAGGTCTTGCTGTACTTGGTTTATCACTGCTTTTCGTGTTGTTCTTCCAGTTTTTCATGGGAGGTCAGATGCTTGGCTACGAGGATATGACACAGGTGCTTGAAGTACTTGCTGGTTTCTCTGTAGGAGCTGAGTCGATTGCCTTATTTGCCCGTGTGGGTGGAGGTATTTATACGAAAGCTGCCGATGTTGGAGCTGACCTGGTAGGTAAAGTTGAAGCCGGAATTCCCGAAGATGATCCGCGTAACCCGGCCACAATTGCTGACAACGTTGGTGATAATGTGGGTGACGTTGCAGGTATGGGTGCTGACTTATTTGGTTCATAT
>JAGQVC010000137.1 GCA_020438185.1 Bacteroidota bacterium | reverse complement strand
CATTATGATTAACTAATAGCATCAATATGAAATACATTATTGTAGGCCTTGGAAACTTTGGAGCTTCACTGGCTCAAAAGCTCACCGAACAAGGAAACGAGGTGATTGGAATTGATAACCACATGGCGAAGGTTGACGCCTACAAATCGAAAATTTCACATACCATTTGCATGGACAGCACCGACCAGCATACGGTTTCAGGCTTGCCTCTTAAAGACACTGATATTGTGATTGTTGCAATTGGTGAGGATCAGGGTGCCAATATTATGACTACGGCTGTGTTAAAGAACCTGAAAGTGAAGCGCTTGATCAGTCGGGCAATTAACCCGCTCCACGAAACAATTCTTCAGGCTATGGGTGTTGATGAAATTGTACACCCTGAAGAAGAAACGGCTGAAAGATGGGCGAAAAAATTATGCATGAAGGGCGTTATCGATTCATTCGAGCTGAGTGATGAATTCAGTATAGTCGAAGTTGCAGTACCCAAATCATTTGTTGGAAAGACAATAGAGGAACTCTCCATACGAAATCGATACAACTTGCTGGTTCTTACCACAATAGAAGTCCATGAAGGTAAAAATATGCTGGGCACCCGAAAACGCGAAGAAAAAGTTCAGCGCGTAGCCACACCTGACACCGTTCTTCAGGAAGGCAATCTTATGGTGGTTTATGGCAGCAACAAGGATATCCGCAAGTTTTTGCAGGATTAATCAGTGTTCACCAAGTAGAAAAATCAAGACTTCTTCGAAACGATTTGCCCATGCATTTTCGTTGTGTTCCGCTCCTTCAAAGGCCTTTATCTGGTAGCACTCCGATGGAAATCCTGATTCTCCTACTATCAACTCCACACGATCCATATAAGGTTTGTAAAGTGAATCCAGCGTAGCTGTACCTCGATCCATGTAAAGCCTGTGATTTTCATCAGCAGGCAGATTCAATTTCACCCATGCAATAAAGGAATTGAACATACTATCATCAGGTACTTTTGTCAGTATAGGCCAGTGAATAGACAAGCAAGCCGCACGACTAAAAACTTCAGGATAAGAGCAAAGTGCATAAAGTGAGCTCAGACCACCCATGCTGGAACCGGCAATGGATGTCGCCGAGGGCCCCTGGATAGTTTTGTACTCTTTGTCAATGAATGGTTTTAACTCCTCAACAAGAAACCTAAGGTAAGCCTCTCCATATGGTATTTCTCCATAATTCTGCCTGATAGCGAACTTGGTTTTCTCACTCAGGTTTGCAAATGCCGGCGATGGAGCGTATTCCTGATACCTTTCGGATGTGCTCCATATTCCTACAAGAATCGTTGGAGGAATTTTGCCATCCCGCATTAGTCGGCTTAAGGTCTCATCTGCCCGCCAGGGCGTATTAAATGTTGATGTGGCCGGATTACTCAGATTCTGACCATCGTGCATGTACAAAACGCGGTAATTCCCCGCTCCAGGATACCCGGGAGGCAAATAAACATCAATCTGTCTTGGAACAACATAATTGGATTTGAAGCTTTCAATACTGATTTTCTTCATGGCTTCAACCTGCGAAATCAGGCTGTGTGGCATAATTAATAAAAGACTTAACAACACATGATTCATTCTTCAAAAATAATTGCCCGGTTGGAAATGTGAGTTCTGAATGGCAGAATGATGTTAACCAACAGCCTTCCTGTTTATAATTAGGCCCTGATTTTCTTGCTATTAAATCTGCATTCAATTACTTTTCTAAAAATTTAACCACCATGAAAAAGTTGCACTTAATTCTCATTTGCCTCCTGGTTTCTTCCCTGCTAAAGGCTGTTCCCTTGATCGAGCTGATGCGCAAAGTGAATCTGGAAGTGGATTTTCAGGATGATATTCCTGCTTCCTGGAAAGATATTGAGGTTTATCCCGAAAATTTTAATGCGGCCATTCAAATCCACCTGCTGCATGTCGAGGAGGTTCTGCGCTCAAGACAGTATGACTATATGAACACAGAACAAAAAAGTCACCGCCTGCAGTTACTTGATGTTTTGCATGCATATGCTCTTGAAGAAAAATTTCCTCAGAACGTCCATTACCGCTTTCAAACACCCGTTTTTATTGATGACTTCGGGACACACTGCGCCGTAGGTTATCTAATGAAGCGAAGCGGGTCTGCAGATCTGGCCTGGCAGATTTCTCAGGTTAACAATCTGGCTTATGTTCGCGAAATTACTGTTCCGGGCGTTGCAGAATGGGCACAGCAATGGGGTTTTACTGTTAACGAATTAGCATGGATTCAACCTGGGTATCCTCCGAATACAACACTTACAGCACTTGCTGGTGGAATTCAGGGAACCGTATATTCGATTACCGAGCACGATGGTTATTTAATGGCTGCAGGATATTTTGATTCCGCCGGCACAACTCCCGCTTCAAATGTTGCCATGTATATTTCAGGCTTCGCCGGATGGCTTTGGACAGAAGTTGGAGGAGGCATCAACGGAATCGTATTCAAGCTCATCAATTTCGAAGGTGATTTAATTGCTGCAGGAGAGTTCACACAGGCCGGCTCAACCCCGGTGAATAATATAGCGAGATACAGAAATGGCACCTGGGAAGCAATGGGCACCAACGTGAACGGAGAAGTGCACGATATGCTGATTTTCAATAACGAGTTGTACGCTTTTGGTCTTTTTCAGGTGGGCGGAACTAGTGGAACCTCCTTTAATGCAGCTAAATGGAACGGTACAAGTTGGGTCGCAGCAGAATTTTCGCCTGCGTCAGGGTCGCTTGTTTTGACAGCTGCGGCAGATGATCAGGGAATCTGGATAGGTGGAAATTTCTCCTCAGTAAGCGGAGTAAGCTGTCGCAATCTGGCTTACTGGAACGGGCAAACAGTCGAAGACAGGTCCACTGGCATCTATGGTGACATCTATGACATTGAAGTGGTAAACAATGAAGTTTATTCAGCATCTTCAATTCGGGCATTAGGTCATACGCAAGGTGTTATGCGCTATTCAAACAATGAATGGTCTCCAATCACAGGTGTTCAGGAAATTCTGCAAAGCGATTCTTTAGGTTCTTTTAAAAAACTGGCTAATTATAACAACAAATTGGTTGCTGCCGGAAATCTGAACGTATATGCCAATATGCTTTTCGGGAAAGGTGTCGCAATTTGGGACACACCAGATTCTTATCCTGAGCCTCTCACAGTTATTTGTGATGATTTACAGGAATATGTTGAAGAAGTTTATATAGGAAGCAGTATTTATCTTGGAGGTTCCTTCAATGATAATTTTAATTCCGAACTCAGGGGTATTGCCCAGCTGGATGGAATTGTCCAGGATATCTCAAAACAGAATTCACCCGTTAAGGTTTTCACCGCGTATCCCAATCCTGCCGAAGGCAGTGTAACATTGAGCAATTATGGGAATGCCACATACGTTGAGGTACTTGATCTTCAGGGAAAATTATTGATGACACACCTCATTGAATCAGGTGATGTTATTAAACTACCTAAAACCGGTAATTTAATTTTACAAACTGACACAGGAAGTACTTTCAGAATTCTGAATAAATAGAAATAATCGTGTTATTTGCGCAAATCATGCATCATCTGCACTTGCGCATTCTTAAAGTGGTTCAGGAAACTCCTGATTCCATTTCATATTTCTTTGATGCTCCGGGGCTTCAGTATGTCGCCGGGCAGTTTCTAACGGTTATCATTCCGCAATTGGGTAATGGCGTCAGGCGGGCTTATTCATTTTGCTCTTCGCCTTCGGCGGATAAATACCCGGGTATAACTGTGAAACGTATAGAAAATGGACTGGTTTCCAGATATATACACAGCAATTGGAAAGAAGAAGTTTGGGTTGAGTGTCTGCCTCCGGCAGGAAAATTCGTTTTGCCTCAAAAATGGGATAGAACGCCTGTGTTTGTCGCAGCCGGAAGCGGCATCGTGCCCATCATTTCCATGATAAAACAATTATTGGCTACTGGATATAAACTCCCGCTTTATCTCGTTTACTCCAACCATTCAAAAAAATCATCCATTTTCCTATATCAGCTTGAAGAGCTGGCTTCTGAGCACCCTCAACTCCACATAAAATGGTTCTTCAGCGATGCATTTTTGGTAAGTGAAGCGAGGTTAAATGGAGAATTCCTGGATAAGTTGTTTGGGGAAGTAAAAAAAGAGAATGAAAGCGGCTTCCAGGTATTTAGCTGCGGTCCTGAATCTTTTATGTACCTCACTGAGGTTCATTCTCACCTGAATGGCGCAGGCAACAACTATTTTCACCGCGAAGTCTTCTGGAAAGAAGAAGTAACCGAACACCAAGTCCATCAATTTGCAAGCGGTAGTTTCGAAGTTCATATTTCTTTTCCCGGAGGAATAAAAAAGTTGAATGTCCCCGGAAACAGAACTATTCTTTCTGTAGCACTCGAAAACAACTTAAACTTAGCCTGGTCATGCTCTGCCGGTCGTTGCAGTACCTGCCAGATGGTTCTTAAAGCAGGCAAAGTTTATATGAGCAGGAATGAAGTCCTTACTGAAAAAGATATTAACAAGGGACTGATTCTGACCTGCACGGCCTACCCTGTGCAAGGCCCACTTTTACTGGATTTCAGTTGATATTATTAACCTTGGGTTAAGGATTTTTTGTTTATATTCATACTTTCTTAACATTCCTAACAATCTCTTTACCCTTTCACAACTCAAAAAGGGAACTGTTTTTTGAGTATTGACGTAAATTTGCGAAGCTAAATTGAAGTGTGATTCAAACTTTTTAGCGAAACAAACCAAACGACCCCAACAACACAAGATATGCGACCCAATTTTTACTTTTCATCATTGGAAAACAAGCGAATGAGGCCGATAATTACCAGAATTTCCGTTTTGGCTGCTTCGCTGATGTTAATTTCGTCATTTGTCAGTGCACAGTCCGTAGTCTACCAACATGATTTTGGCACAACAACAATCACCGGTAACCCATACACTGTTGCACCTTCTACGTTAGATGCTAACCTCAGCAGTAGCAGCTGGGCAACCAGCTCAGCCAGTTTTACCAGTTTTGCAGGGAGTTCCGGACAAGCACTTTCTATTAATAATTCCAGCGGAACGCCAACCTACACGCTAACTTTCAATGTTGCTTCGGGTTATACACTGGATATAGCCAGTATTAGCTTTTGGAGACAAAGAAGCACCTCAGGTGCACAAAACTGGTCAATGACTATTAACGGAGGTTCAACGGTTGCGTCCGGAACCGTTCCAACATCCGGGGCAAACACAGGAAATCAAACAATCTCAGGCTATACCGGATTGTCAGGCACAGTTACAATTGTTCTGAATTTAAGCGGAGCTTCCGGCACAGGAACTTTCAGATTGGATGATTTCACCATTAATGGGACTGTTTCATCATCAGGTCCACTACCCGAACCAAGCAATCACGTTACATCTCTTAGCTGTACCCCCGTTTCAGGTAGTCAGCTTGATTTAAGCTGGACAGACGCGGCAGGACCTAACAACGCCACAGCTTATCTTGTCC
>JAGQVC010000136.1 GCA_020438185.1 Bacteroidota bacterium | reverse complement strand
GGTTAAAACATTAAAATCCACAACGCTCAAAACGGTGTTACTGGCACCAACAGGCAGGGCTGCAAAGGTACTTTCGGCTTACGCCGGAAAACAGGCTTTTACGATTCACAAAAAGATTTATTTTGCTCAGGCCGGTGAAACCGGAATGCACTTCTCGCTGCAAAAAAATAAGCATAAAAACACTGTGTTTATTGTTGATGAAGCTTCCATGATTGGAACTTCTTCTGCTGAAGAGCAGGCGGATTTATTATCAGACCTGATCGAATATGTGCAAAGTGGTGAGGCATGCCGGCTAATGTTAATTGGTGATTCCGCTCAGTTACCTCCTGTTGGATGCGATGAAAGTCCTGCACTCGATCCGGTATTTCTCGCATCTAATTATTATTTAAATGTGGATGAATGCAGATTGCATGAAGTAATGCGACAGCGCCTTGAAAGTGGAATATTATTCAATGCCACCGAAATCAGGAACAAAATTGATGGTGGAGAAGAATTTATGCCCGGTTTGGTTTCCTCCGGATTTAAGGACGTAGCTGCAATCAATGGAACTGAGCTTGAAGATGCCCTCCAGGAAGCCTATTCAAAATTCGGGGAAGAAGAAGTACTGGTAGTAACCCGCTCAAATCGGACTGCCAATCAGTTTAACAGGCAAATTAGAGCACGCATTAAATGGCTCGAAGACCTGATTAGCGCAGGAGACCAGATAATGGTTGTAAAAAACAACTATTTCTGGCTGCCCGAAAATAGTGGTCCCGGATTTATCGCTAATGGCGATACGATGGAAATAACGCGTATCAGAAAAAGAGAAACGCGGGGTGATTTTATGTTTGCCGATGCCGAGCTGCGCATGATTGATTATCCCGATCAGCCTGAATTTGAGGCAAAAGTATTACTAAATTCGCTCGATATAGAACAGGCAAGTGTTCCGTACACGAAATTGCGGGAGTTGAGAAAAATAATCGAAGAAGATTATGCTCACCTCAAAACGAAGCAACAACGTATTAAAGCGATGAGAACGGATCCCTATTTGAATGCGCTACAAATCAAATTTGCATACGCGGTAACCTGTCACAAAGCCCAGGGGGGACAATGGAAATGTGTGTTTGTGGATCAGGGTTACATTACAGAAGAATTGCTGGACAGGAATTATTTAAGGTGGCTTTACACAGCAGTTACAAGAGCAACACAACAGGTATGTTTTGTGAATTTTAATCCTGCATTTTATGCACAAGAAAATAATTGAAAACACAAATAAACATAACTGCAGCTATTTTTATTGAGACTTTGTTTCACAACATAGCATTTCAAAAATTTCAATAATTTTCGGCCAGCCAAAAACTATGTTTAAGTTTAAAATTCAAGGACTCATTTTACTGCTTTGTCTCACCTTGCCGGTGCTCACGCAGCTGGGCTCCTATTTATTCCTTAAACATAAATTCGAGAAAAACGCGAAACTAAATCTGGCGACCCGGATTGAAAAGGATAAGCTTGTATTACTCAAGTTTTCACAGGATGAAGCCGAGCAAGTTCTAAGCTGGAAGGAGGATGATGAGTTTGAATACAATGGAGAAATGTATGATGTAGTGCAGAGGTTCTATTTAGGTAATCAAGTTTGCTTCTACTGCTGGCCAGATAAATCAGAAACAACATTAAACAAAAAATTACAAGCTCTTCTAAAACTCATGTTGGGTGAGCACCCTTTAGGCAAAAGAGGCCTGCAGATTGCATATGATTTCTTCAGCAATCTTTTCTTCACTTTCTCAGATGAATACCAGATAAAACCATCTGGAATTATTAAAAGTTTGATTATTTCCAAATCTCTGGAAGAAATAGCAAGATCTGTTGCTCCTCCCTATTTACCACCTGAATACTCGATCAGTAATCAGGGAATTCAGTTTTGAACAGGTAAATAATTACACATGAAACATTTAATTTTTATGTGTTTATCTATGCTCTTTTTTATACAAACAAAGGCACAGGTAATCACTTTCAGAGATGCCGAATCAGGGCAGGCTCTTGGGATGGTTTATATAATTTCAAATGAACCGTCATTATATACGATAAGTAACTCGCTCGGTCAGTCTGATTTAAGTCAGTTTAAAAATTCAGAATTACTGGAAATACGTCGGCTTGGCTATAAAGCTGAGGAAGTTACTTACACAGAATTAATCAAACGAACCGATTTTTTATTAACGCCATCGCTAACCATAAAAACTGCAGTTGTATCAGCCACTCGTCAGGTGCAGAATGAAGAGGAAATTCCATCAAGAATAATCCGAATAACTCCTGAATTCTTCAGGCTCATCAATCCACAGACAACTGCTGATTTACTAGGAAGCAGCGGCGAGGTTTTTATTCAAAAAAGTCAGCAGGGAGGCGGCTCTCCCATGATCAGAGGATTTGCAACAAACCGGTTGTTATATTCAGTTGACGGTGTGCGGATGAATACTGCAATTTTCAGAGCCGGCAATATTCAGAACGTAATTTCGCTTGATGCATTTGCCATAGAGAATACAGAGATTTTACCGGGTCCCGGCTCGGTTATGTACGGAAGTGATGCCATAGGGGCAGTTATGAGTTTCCATACATTAACACCGCAACTTTCACTCAGCAAACAGGTCCTTACCACTGGAAACGCTGCAGCCCGGTATTCAACAGCGAATAGTGAAAACACCTTTCATTTTGATGTAAATAACGGATTTAAAAAATGGGCTCTTTTAACCAGCTTTACCCATTCGAAATTCGGGGATTTAAAAATGGGAAGCTATGGACCTGATGATTACCTGAAACCATTTTACGTGGAGCGTGCCGATAGTGTTGACAGAGTTGTGACCAATAAGGATCCGGAAGTGCAAAACCCAAGTGGATATAGTCAGCTGAATTTTATGCAGAAAATCAGATACAAACCGAACGATAGATTGGATATGTCATATGCTTTTCATTATTCGGAAACGTCAAATTATTCGCGATATGATCGTATGATAGAAATCCAGACTTCTGGCCTGCCTGTTTCCGCAGTCTGGAATTATGGCCCTCAAAAATGGTCTATGCACCATTTGCAGGTTGATTACTCAAAACCAACAGTATTTTTTGACCGTGCAACTCTAAGAATGGCCTTGCAGAATTTTGAAGAAAGTCGAATTGACAGAAGATTCAATCATTACAGGTTGAGAACTCAAAAGGAATATGTGGCAGCTGCATCTGCACAAATTGACCTGGAGAAAAAACAGGGAAAAAGCACTTTTTATTACGGCTTTGAATTTGTCCAAAACAAAGTTAAATCACGCGGATCAGCGGTCGATATCCGTGATAACAGCAGTATTGCGGTTCCGGACAGGTATCCGCAATCAGATTGGGTAAGTATGGCAGCCTATCTGAATTATGAGTATAAATTAAGCCGGATTATTTTTCTTAATGCCGGACTGCGCTACAATAATTTTGAAATTAATTCCGATTTCACCCGTCAACTTGCATTTTATCCTTTCGACTTTAGCGCGAGTTCCATCAAGAATGCCGCAACAACAGGATGTCTGGGTATAAATATAAATCCCGGTAAAAACTGGAGATTTATTTTAAAATCTAGTACCGGTTTCAGAGCTCCCAATGTGGATGACATGGGTAAAATATTTGACTTTGCAAGTGGGGAAGTAGTGGTTCCCAATACGAATTTAAATGCCGAATATGCATACAACGCAGAGCTTAACATTGTAAAAAACATTGATAACAAAGTGATTATTGAACTGGGAGGTTTTTACACCTACCTGGACAATGCCATGGTGCGCAGGAAATTTCAGGTTGAAGGAAAGGACAGTATTTTATATGATGGTGAAATGAGCGAAGTGTATGCTATCCAAAATGCATCCTTCTCAGAAGTCAGAGGATTTCATGCAGGCGCTGAAATAAAGCTCCCTGAAGGGTTCGAAGCTATCATTAAATACAATTACCAATCGGGGATGGAAGAAATGGATGACGGAACTGTAAGTCCGGCCAGACATGCAGCTCCGGCATTTTTCAAAGCAGGAATCGGATACAAAAACAACAAACTGAATTTGCAATTATATCTTTTGCATTGTGATGAGGTTACGTATTCCGAACTAAATGAGGAGGAAAGACAAAAACCTGTTTTGTATGCCAGGGATAATAATGGCATTCCTTATTCACCTGCTTGGACAACAATTAATTTAAAGATACTTTTTCAAATAAATTATAATATATCGGTAAGTGCAGGAATTGAAAATATGGCAGATATCCGATACAGGCCATATAGTTCAGGTATTGCCGCTTCAGGACGAAACTTTGTTTTTTCTATTCAGGGCAAATTTTAAATTATTCATCCGCCTTTTCAGGCGGATGAATTTTAAAACAGCTTTAACTGACCCGATCGGATAAATTTGGAATAATCTAAATCAGGCAAGGCTCTGCCTTTAAAATACTTCCTTTCAAATAATTTAAACATTTGCCTAATTGATTCCGCTACTTGCCCTTCACCGCGCATTCTTATTCCCGGACGACTATCGCTTACATTTCCACCATGTCCGGATGAAATTAACTTCCAGATTTTATCTCTGGAATCGGGCTTATTTTTAAAAAGCCAATCATTAAATATTTCCTTTACATCACCATTTAATCTCACAAATGTGTAACCTGCTCTTAGCGCACCATGGTCGGCGGCGGCTTTAAGCAATTGAGGTATTTCGTCACTGTTAAGCCCGGGAATAACCGGTGCTGTCATCACAGCAACAGGAATTCCCCCGTCACTTAAGTGTTCAATAGTTTTCAGGCGATTAGCCGAAGATGATGTTCTGGGTTCCATTATCCTTCGTAAACTCTCGTCCAAAGTTGTGAGCGAAATGTAAACTCTTACCAGATTATCCTTTGCAAGTTCCTGCAAAATATCAATATCTCGGAGGATTAATGAATTTTTGGTGATTATGCCAACCGGATGTTTGTGCTTCAAAAAGACTTCGAGTAGCGACCGCGTAATTTGAAATTTCTTTTCTAACGGTTGGTAACAATCAGTATTACCTGATAAACTAATTGATGAAGGAGAATATGATTTTTTTGAAAAGAAATCTGCAAGCAATTCAGCCGCCTGTGGTTTATAGATTATTCTTCGTTCAAAATCAATTCCGGCACTTAAACCCCAATAAGTGTGAACATTTCTGGCATAACAATACGCACAACCATGTTCACAACCCTGGTAGGGATTTATAGAATACATGAAAGGCAAATCGGGACTGGTAATTTTATTTACAATAGATTTAGAATGTTCAGCCTGAACCACAGTACCCGGATCGGGATCTGGCAATTCATCAATACCTTCAAAATGCTCAAGAGCATAGCCCTGTTTCAGAAAAGGATTTTTCGTGTTTAACTGAGCTCCTCTGCCTTTTATTTTTTGAGGATTCGACATACCTTCAAAAATAATAACTTGAGTAATAATCTCTGCAAGATTTTTTTTACTTTGTATAGTCTAATACGCTGCCATGAATTGGTATCTGAAGCTCCTTCCCGTTGCTTTATTCTCCTTTTGCATAATCCTTCATA
>JAGQVC010000135.1 GCA_020438185.1 Bacteroidota bacterium | reverse complement strand
CGCTGTATCATTCTTATTGTAAATAAAAGCCTGCAAAAATAGGGAAGCAGAACATTTCAGGAGCATGAATTCGCAGGTTGGAAGCTTTATTCAGGTATTTTATTTGGGCCTTTCGGCCCGAAACCTTTGACAATAGAAGGACAGAGTCAAACAGATTTCGCTTTGGTTAGTTACTTATGAATAAGGTACACCCGGGGTAAAGGAAGAAAAGTTTGTATTGCTTTTATATGTTGAATTAAAAAATTGTAATATTGCAGCCGATTAACTGAGTGAACTTCTTCGTTCACGATGTGTGGTGAGAAGTTCTTCTATCCACAAAATCAAACCCCCGCAAATTAATTAACTCATATCCACTTTAAATCAGGATATTTCCATGTACGACATTTTGGAGCTTAATGCCAAACTTGTTGGTGAATTACGTGAAATTGCCAAAAGCCTTGGCATTTCTAAGACTGAAGCACTAAAAAAACAAGACCTGATCTATAAAATTCTAGATGAACAGGCCCTTAAACCTAAAGAAGCATCCAGGTTGAAAAAGAACGATAATCCAGAGACGCCATCAAAAAAGGAGTCAGGACAAGCCGATAAAAAAATCGAAAATATTAAGCTCATTAGTCCCGACGAAGTGCGCAAAATGGCCAAAGCTGAAATTTCCGGTAAACCGGAATCAGGCAAATCATCCGGCGAAGCCGAAACCAAACCTGCTCCGGGCCGCAGAGGAAGAAAACCCTCCAAACCGGTGCAAAGCGAAACTCAACCATCGCCGCAGGCTGTAAAACAGTCTGATCCTGAACGTGATGACCGCAGGGGAAGAAGAAACAGAATTTCGGGCGAAAGCCAGCAGGAACAACCTGAGAAGGCAGCTATTCAAACCGAAAAGCCGCAATCTAAAGTTGAAGAGCCTGCTCAAACTTATCAGAAAAGGGAAAATCAAAACCCGAATCAAAACCAGCAACAAGGGAATCAGCCGCGCTCAAACCAATGGAAGGACAATCAAAACCGTCCTCAACATCAGCAACAACATCAGCAACAACATCAGCAGCAACGTCACCCGCATAATAACCAAAGAAATCAGCAGGAAAATCAGGTGGAAGGCCCTCAGGCACCGGATGTTCTTGTTGAAACAGAAGGTGTTCTTGAATTAATGCCTGATGGATACGGTTTCCTGCGCTCATCAGACTTCAACTACCTGTCTTCACCCGACGATGTTTACGTTGCTCAATCGCAGATAAAACTTCATGGTTTAAAAACCGGTGATACAATTGACGGGTTTGTGCGCGCTCCGCGCGAAGGAGAAAAATATTTCCCGCTGGTAAAAATTGAGAAAATTAATGGGCGCGAGCCTTCATACGTGCGCGATCGCGTTCCGTTTGATTTCCTTACTCCGATGTTCCCTGATGAGAAATTGAGACTCACTGGCCACAAGCATGGAACACTGTCAACACGGGTTATGGACCTGTTTACTCCAATCGGGAAAGGTCAGCGCGGACTCATCGTGGCGCAGCCAAAAACCGGTAAAACAGTATTGCTGAAGGAAGTGGCTAACGCCATTGCCGATAACCACCCCGAAGTTTATCTGATTATTCTGCTTGTTGACGAACGTCCTGAAGAGGTTACAGATATGGCTCGCAGCGTGCGCGCTGAGGTAATCTCATCCACTTTTGATGAGCCTGCCGACCGCCATGTGAAAATTGCCAACATCGTTCTTGAAAAAGCAAAACGTATGGTTGAATGCGGTCACGATGTGGTGATTCTGCTTGATTCAATTACTCGTCTGGCACGTGCATACAATACGGTACAACCTGCTTCCGGTAAGGTACTTTCCGGGGGTGTTGACGCTAATGCGCTTCATAAGCCGAAAAGGTTCTTTGGAGCTGCCCGTAAGATTGAAAAAGGAGGTTCACTAACCATTCTGGCAACTGCTCTTATCGACACTGGTTCCAAAATGGACGAAGTTATCTTCGAAGAATTCAAGGGAACCGGTAACATGGAATTGCAGCTCGACCGCAAACTTGCCAACAAGCGCGTGTTCCCTGCGATTGACCTGATTGCCTCATCCACACGTCGAGATGACCTTCTTGTTGATAAGGAAACGCTGCAGCGTATGTGGATTCTGCGTAATCACCTGAGCGATATGAATACGGTTGAAGCTATGGAGTTTATCCGCAAGCAAATGGCAGGCACTAACAGCAACGACGAATTCCTCATTTCAATGAATAGCTGATTTGAAGCCGGAATCAAAATTTACATTACTCGTATTTGCCGTGGCGGTAATATGGAAAATGACCATGTATCTCACCGGGCTCGACGAAACCTTTCTTGGAAAATATCCCTTACTGATTGTGTTCGGGATTCTTCTCATTGGAATGTACCGTGCTGTTGATCAAAGGCGCAAACTTGATTTCGAAAATGGCATTGCTTTCATGCCTGCATTCAAAACCGGAATGTCAGTATCTGTGCTGTTTACACTCATGTATTCCTTGTTTATATACATGTATGTAACCGTTATCGATCTGAGTTTCAGAGATGATTTTGTCGCTAATCGGGTCGAAGAACTCAGAAAGAACAATACGCCCGAGGCAGATATCAATGTTTGGATTAAGTCTGCACAGGATTTTCCATTCGCAATGACCTGGGTACTTTTCACCTTTATCGGATTACTGGTGATTAGCGTTTTTTATGCAGGTGCAATCGCACGAATGATGTCCAGAAAATATCCTGCACCAAGGGTTTAACTTAAACCCAATTGCTGTGGTAATTCTTCCATTTTAATTCCGTCAAAATTGCCGGAGCTCATCATTAGAATTACTTCCTCCGGAAGGACATTCTCCTGAAGGAATTCTATCATTTGCGCTGAATTGTTGCAAACAACCAGGTCTTCACGGTCGAATGCCTTTTTTACCTGTTCCGGTGTAATGGCTGCCAGTTTTTTATGTTCAACCGTATGCGGGTTGTAATATACTATCGCTTTATCGGCTTCATTCATGCATCCGCGGTATTCGTCAAGAAATTCGGCATTCAGACTGCTAAATGTGTGGAGCTCCATGCAAGCCAGCAGGAATTTTTCGGGAAACTGCTGCTTTACAGCATCTGTTGTTGCCTTTAACTTCGAAGGCGAGTGGGCGAAGTCTTTAAATAATATCTGGCTGTGGCCTTCGAATACTTTTTCAAGCCTTCTCGCTGCTCCTTCGAAAGATGAAATAGCATTGTAAAAATCGGCATCGCTGACGCCCGCTTCATTGCAAACCAATTTTGCCGCCTGTAGATTTTGCAAATTATGAGTACCAAAAATTTTCAGCTCAACTTCTCCCTGAAGCGTTTTTAGAAAGGTAAGGCCGTTTTTAATAACAGAATCATGCGCGTCATACGCAACCATTCTGATCCCGGGATTGGGGTTTTCCTGAGCCAGCTTTTGCAATTCCGGGTCCCCTGAATAATAAAACAGCACGCCCCCGGGCTCAATCTTCGAAATGAATACCCTGAATTGATCAACGTAATTTTCGAAAGTTGGAAACACATTGATATGATCCCAGGCAATGCCGCTTAATACCGCAACATGCGGTTTATACAAATGAAACTTGGGAACCCGTTCTACCGGTGAAGAAAGGTATTCGTCGCCTTCGAGTAATACCAGAGGAGCTTCTTTGGTTAGTTTAACCATGGTTTTATAGCCTTTAAGCTGTGCCCCAACCAGATAATCTGAAGCGATTCCGCATTTGCCCAACACATGTAAAACCATGGCGGTTATGCTGGTTTTGCCATGACTGCCACCAATCACAATTCGCTTTTTATTACGACTTACTTCGTAAATGTATCCGGGATAGGAGAAAACCGGCAAGCCCAATTCCTGAGCTTTAAGCAATTCAGGGTTATCGGCCCGGGCGTGCATTCCCAGAATTACTGCATCAAGTTCGGTATTTATTTTTTCAGGAAACCAGCCTTCGGCCGATGGCAAAATGCCGGCTTCTGAAAGTCGGGTGCGGGAAGGTTCAAAAATTTCATCATCCGACCCGCTAACCTGCAAGCCTTGTTCATGCATGGCCAAAGCCAGATTATGCATGGCGCTTCCTCCGATGGCAATAAAATGCACCTTTTTCATTTCAGCTTATTTTGCCCAAAAATAGCTGAGCGAACCCCTGCGAAATGTCAGGTAAATTTCATTTTGTGAACACAGGCTTGTGATGTTCGCATATTCTTGGCAACTTGAGCGCAAAACTTTTTTATGCAGGTATTTTCAGTCAATGCAGGACATTTTAAATTGGACGGAGGCGCTATGTTTGGCGTCGTTCCGAAATCGCTGTGGTCACCGCGTTACGCGGCCGACGATAATAATATGTGTTCCTGGGCTATGCGCTGCATGCTGGTACAGCGTGACAACAGGTTAGTTCTGATTGATACGGGAATGGGCAACAAGCAGGATGATAAATTTTTCTCGTATTATTATATGCATGGCGATGATACGCTGGACAAATCACTTGCTGCTGCCGGTTTTCACCGGGATGATATCACGGATGTTTTTTTAACTCATTTGCATTTTGATCATTGCGGCGGTGCTGTTGAATATGATCAGCAAGACAAACTTATTCCGGCATTCAGAAATGCAACCTTTTGGTCAAATAAGGAACACTGGGATTGGGCAGTGAACCCGAACCCCCGTGAAAGAGCTTCCTTTCTGAAGGAAAATATTTTACCAATGCAGGAATCCGGTCAGCTTCGTTTTCTGGATTCAGATGAATTGTTTCCCGGCTTTGCCGTAGAAAAAGTTTCGGGTCACACCGAATCGATGATGCTGCCGGTAATTGAGTACAAAGGCCACAAGATCATGTACATGGCTGACCTGTTGCCCTCTCCGGTGCACGTCCCAACCGCCTGGGTGATGGCTTATGATACAAGACCTTTGCTCACAATGCAGGAAAAACAGGTAGTGCTAAACCGCTGTGTTGATGAGAATCGGATTCTGTTTTTCGAACACGACAAAAGCATCGAATGCGCCACCCTGATCAGAACCGAAAAAGGAATCCGTGTTGGCGAAACCTTCCCGCTTTCATCGATTTAAATTTTTTCTGTCGAGTAAATCCGGCTTGTGTTTTCGTGCAGAAGACTGTGTTCAGACAAGAATTTCGGGTTATAAGTCCTGATTAAATTTTAATTTCCGGAACAAAGAGAACACAAAGTCATTCCCTTCGAAAAAATTGGTTTTGAAATAATTTTCAAATTAACTCATTAGCACATAAGCATTTCGCCGCGGGCGAACTTAAACCACTAAGCTTTCATATAAAATTAGCTTATCCGATGATTGTATCGGTTCCGCCTTTGGCGGACGGACTTAAACCGCTAAGCCATTGCTATGCAAAAACTTGTATTTTATAGTATCAGCACATTATCACGTCAGCACATCAGCACATCAACATTCCGCCTGCGGCGGACGGATTTAAACCGGTAAGACTTTGCTTTGCAAAAACTTGCGTTTTATAGCATCAGCACATCAACAAATTAGCACATCAACACATTATATTTGCACATGCTTTCTTTTCCATCCAAACTGCTGGAAGATGCCGTTAACGAAATGGCTTCACTGCCGGGTGTTGGGCGCAAAACAGCTTTA
>JAGQVC010000134.1 GCA_020438185.1 Bacteroidota bacterium | reverse complement strand
AAAAATCTTAAAAAGCCGGTCAAACTCTCTTTATCTGTGCTCCAATTGCCTGAAGGCGCTTGTCAATATGTTGGTACCCTCTGTCAATTTGCTCAATGTTGTCGATTATACTGGTGCCTTCGGCAGATAAGGCCGCAATCAATAATGCTACACCTGCCCTGATATCAGGTGATGTCATTCTTATGCCTCTCAGATTTTGCTTACGGTTTAGTCCGATAATTGTCGCCCGGTGCGGATCACAGAGAATAATCTGAGCTCCCATATCGATTAGTTTATCAACAAAGAACAACCTGCTTTCGAACATTTTCTGGTGCACCAGTACTGAGCCATTTGCCTGTGTAGCAACAACAAGCACAATGCTTAGCAAATCCGGCGTAAAGCCGGGCCATGGTGCATCTGAAACAGTTAAAATTGAGCCGTCTATATATTTATCAATCGTGTAAGTCTCCTGCTCCGGAATCACAATATCATCACCGTCCCGCATAACCTCTATCCCGAGTCGCCTGAAAACATCCGGAATGATTCCCAGGTGATCGTATCCTGTATCCTTAATGCGGAGATTACTTTTTGTCATTGCAGCCATTCCAATGAATGAGCCTATTTCAATCATATCAGGAAGCATCCTGTGAGAGCAGCCACCAAGCTCGTTTACGCCTTCAATTGTGAGCAAATTGGAGCCGACACCGGATATTTTCGCTCCCATTGAATTAAGCATTTTAGATAGCTGCTGAAGATATGGTTCGCAGGCCGCATTAAAAATGGTGGTTGTGCCTTCAGCCAATGTAGCCGCCATTAGAATGTTCGCAGTTCCTGTTACAGATGCTTCATCCAGAAGCATGTATGTCCCTTTCAGTTTTTTTGCTTCAACTTTATAGAAGCTATCCACGCTATCGAAATCAAATGAAGCTCCTAACTTCTGAAAGCCAATAAAGTGTGTATCCATTCGGCGGCGACCTATCTTATCGCCTCCTGGCTTTGGAATATAGCCTCGACCAAAACGTGCAAGAAGTGGCCCTACAATCATTACAGATCCCCGCAAAGCAGAACCCTTTTTCTTGAATTCTTCAGAAACAAGAAAATCTACATCAACCGCATCAGCCTTAAAAGACCAGGAGCCATTACCCAGATTTTTTACTTTAACACCCAGGGCTGCCAGAAGATCAATCAGTTTATTGACGTCTACAATATCAGGAACATTGTGTATGATACATTCCTCCGGAGTAAGAAGGACAGCGCATAGAATCTGAAGCGCTTCGTTTTTAGCTCCCTGGGGAACAATCTCTCCATGAAGGCGACCGCCTCCTGTAATTTCAAATCTGTTCATTTTGGCTGGTAATTCTTAATTATTACCGCCGAATTTACGTTTGAAGTTTTTTGATTTATTGCGCCCTCTGTTAAACTTCTTACCCTGTGGTTGTGAATAATTCTGAGAGAGGTTTTCCGGTACAAATGCCAGCTTGCTGCCTTCTTCGATAACAAGCTGACCTTCAGAGAGTTTTTTGAGATCTGAAATAATTACATCATCCTGCACAGAATCACGGTTCCAGGTGAGATAAGCTTTTTTCAGATTGTAGGCTACAGTTTGGGTGAGAGCTGTGCGTTCTTCACCTTCATCCATTTTCTTGACTTTATCAATCACCTTTTCAATGATCTTTCCGTAATGCCTGAATTTTATATGATTGCTTGGGTATTTCAGCTTTTCAGGCTTTGTTTTAAAGCTTTCAGCTGAAGGAATCGGATAAGGAGAATCAACATCCAGACGAAAGTCTGAAATAATAAACAGGTGATCCCACAATTTATGCTTGAAGTCGTTTACATCCCGCAGATGCGGATTAAGCTGACCCATAACGGAAATAATATATCTGGCACGGGCATTACGTTCTTCACGATCTTCAATAAGCATTGCATCTTCAACCATGCGCTGCACATGGCGTCCGTATTCGGAAATTATCAGCGCAGGGCGCTGTGAATTGTATACCATAAAAAATAAAAGAAAGGGGCCTTTTCCTGACCCGGATAAACTGTATTGTGTTTACCCGATAATTTTCAACTTGGCAAACTTAAGCAATAATTGTTTTTGTCCCACTTCCTGAAAAAATACGGTTGCCTTTCTCTCCGAATTCCGGCCGTCAATCTGTAAAACCTTGCCTTTGCCAAATTTTTCATGAATAACTTCCATACCTGATTGAAGGTTATTCAGGTTGTCTGGAATAAAATTGCTAATCTCTTTCTTTTGAGCAGCTGCTGTTGCGGGACTTTCTGAAGTGCCCCGTCGAGTATAGCTTCCACTTTGTTCGGCTTTCGCCTGAAAGGCTGAAGCTGCAGGTCTTTTCTTAAAACCTGCGTACGAGTCAAAATCATCCGAAAAATCCAGAAATCCTTTCTTCGCAGGAGGTTCATTGTATTCAAGCAACGACTGATCAATCTCCTGAATAAACCTGCTAGGTTCCGCGTGTGTTATCTGGCCCCATCTGTAGCGGGTTTCAGCATGACTTAGGACCAAATGTTTTTCTGCACGCGTAATCGCGACATAAAACAAACGGCGTTCTTCCTCAAGTTCTTCAACTGAGTTCAACGACAGCTGTGAAGGGAAGAGATTCTCTTCAAGTCCGACAACAAATACAGATTTGAATTCAAGACCTTTCGCTGCATGAATCGTCATAAGAGATACTTTTTCAGCATCTTTTTCATCATCCTCATCAGCATCCGTCAACAAGGCGATGTCTCTGACATAAACATCAAGAGTTCTTTCCTGAACTTCATCCTCACTTTCCGGCTTGGTCTCGACAAATTCCTGAATACCATTTAACAAGGCCTGAATATTCTCGTATCTGGAGATGCCCTCAGGGGTTTTATCTGCATTCAGTTCTTTCAGCAATCCTGAGGATTTTGCAATGTTCATAGCCAGCACAAAAGCATCCGTTGATTCCAGGTTATGCCTGAAACTGCGAATCATGTTAACGAAATCCACAATTTTACGCACTGCAGCACCTTTAACTACATCATATTCCTGAAGGGCCGAAATCAGATTCCAGATAGAAACTCCCTTCTCATCTGCAGCAACAATAATTTTTTCAAGAGTTGTTTTACCTATGCCTCTGGCGGGGTAATTAATCACTCTTTTTAGTGCTTCCTCATCATTTGGATTTATGGTTAACCTGAAATATGCAAGCAAATCTTTGATTTCCTTTCGCTTATAGAAACTTAATCCACCATAAATGCGATAGGGAATACTTCTTTTGCGTAGCGACTCTTCGAGCGCCCGTGATTGAGCATTTGTGCGGTACAGAACTGCAAAATCCTTGTAAGGCATTTGATTCTGCATTCGTTGTTCAAAAATCTGATTGGCAACCATTGCTCCTTCCTCATTATCTGAAGCAGTGAGCATAACCTTAATTCGCTCACCGGGGTTATTATCGGTCCAAACTACCTTACGAAGCTGCGCTTTGTTTTTGCTGATAACAGCATTAGCAGCTTCAACAATAGTTTTTGTGGACCGGTAGTTTTGTTCGAGTTTGAACATTTTCAGTTCCGGATAATCTCGCTCAAAATTCAGGATATTCTGAATATTTGCACCCCGGAAAGCATATATGCTCTGAGCATCATCACCCACTACACATATATTAAGGTGTCGGGCAGCAAGTTTCTTAACAATTAGGTACTGGCTAAAATTGGTGTCCTGATACTCATCAACCATAATAAACCTAAACTTATCCTGATACTTATATAATACCTCAGGGTAATTCTTGAAAAGAACATTCGTTTTAAATAGCAGGTCATCAAAATCCATCGCCGAAGCTTTAAAGCAGCGTGTTTCGTATGCCTGGTAAACCAAGCCAAGCTTAGGCTTGCCGCTGAGACGATCCTCTTCGGTTATTTCACGCATACTTAAGTACTGCTGCGCAGAGATGAGGTTGTTTTTGGCTCCCGAAATCCGGTTTAGTACAAGTGATGGCTTATAAATCTTATCATCCAGCCCCATCTCATTCAGAATGGTTTTAATCAGGCTTTTAGAATCATCCGTATCGTAAATGGTAAAATTTGAAGGGTAGCCTAATTTTTCAGCTTCGAACCGAAGTATTCTGGCGAAAACAGAGTGAAAGGTTCCCATCCAGAGATTGGCGCTTTCCGTTGAACCAACTATGTGATGAATTCTTTCTTTCATTTCGCGGGCGGCCTTATTGGTAAAGGTTAATGCCAGGATGCTAAAAGCACTTACGCCATGATTGAGCAAATGAGCAATTCTGTATGTAAGTACTCTGGTTTTGCCGGAGCCTGCTCCGGCGATAATCATAACCGGTCCATCAGTTTGCATCACGGCACTTCGCTGCACCGGATTCAGCTCATTGAGGTAATTCTCATTCATGGGCGTAAAAATACAGCAATGGCTTAAACCGGAAATGGTGAATTTTCCACAAAAATCCGGGGCGGATTCAACTTTTAAGCTAAAAAGACAGCTCATGTTTACCTCAAGTGAATATCCCGCGAAGCGGAAACCAAAAAAACCTTGAAATTTTTTTGCTTGCAACTGTTTGTTAATCAAAACAACTTGCTATCTTTGCGCTCCCAAAAAATGGGCAAAAACCAGAATTAACGAATTTAACTTCCATACAATCAACGATTAAAGCATGCCTACAATTCAGCAGCTTGTACGTAAAGGGCGCAACGCAAACGTTGCCAAATCAAAGTCTCCGGCGCTTGACTCATGTCCACAACGTCGCGGAGTATGTACACGTGTTTACACGACAACCCCTAAGAAACCAAATTCAGCAATGCGTAAGGTAGCCCGTGTTAGGCTAACCAACTCAAAAGAGGTTAACGCTTATATTCCGGGAGAAGGTCATAATCTTCAGGAGCACAGTATTGTGCTTATCCGTGGAGGCAGGGTTAAGGATCTTCCGGGTGTACGTTACCACATTGTGCGTGGTGCTCTTGATACTTCAGGAGTTGAAGGACGTAATCAGCGCAGATCTAAATACGGAACTAAGAAACCGAAACCAGGTCAGGCAGCTGCTGCAGGTAAAAAGAAAAAATAATATTTTAAGTTCTCTGAACCCATGAGGAAGACAACCCCAAAGAAAATTGCCAGAATTCCTGATCCGCGTTATAATGATGCACTTGTAACCCGCTTCGTGAACAACCTGATGATGGATGGTAAGAAGAGTGTAGCATTCGCTATTTTTTACGATGCACTTGATATCGTTGAAAAAAGGACTGAAGAAAGTGGCCACGAAGTATGGAAGCGTGCCCTTGAAAATGTAAGTCCAAGCGTGGAAGTAAAAAGCCGCCGTGTTGGTGGAGCTACATTTCAGATTCCGATGGAAATCCGTCCTGATCGTCGCACAGCATTAGGAATTAAATGGCTGATTACTTTCTCCAGAAAAAGAAACGAGAAGTCTATGGCTCAGCGCCTTGCTTCTGAAATTGTTTCTGCTTCCAAAGGTGAAGGAGCTGCTCATAAAAAGAAAGAAGATACTCACAGAATGGCCGAAGCCAATAAAGCATTCTCACATTTCCGCTTCTAACAAATAATATTTCACAGAATAAAAAATGGCTCACGACCTTAAACACACGCGTAACATTGGTATTGCTGCTCACATTGATGCAGGTAAAAC
>JAGQVC010000133.1 GCA_020438185.1 Bacteroidota bacterium | reverse complement strand
TCGGCATTAGCTGTTTGCCAGGCCCAGTTAATTGCGTTGCCAATCCAGGTGTTTGAAGTAACCCAGTTACCTGATGTATTGCTGTATGCAATTCGAACCGGAATGATTTTGCAGGAGTATGCAACCCCGGCCACTCCGGTATTATTATTACCAACTGCAGCAACAATTCCGGCGCAATTTGTCCCGTGGGCATCATCGCCCGAAGGAGCTCCGCCGCTATTTTGGCCGGTGGCATCGTAACCAGCCAGAATATTGGCAGCCAGGTCAGGGTGAACCAAATCCACTCCTTCGTCAATAATTGCGACCTTAATTGAAGAACTTCCGGTTGTGATGCTCCATGCGTCAAAAATCTGCATGTCGGCACCGGCTGTTCCGTTGTACTGCTGAGATGAACCCGTGTTATTTAGTGACCACTGCAATGACAAATTCGGGTCGTTGGTATTGAAACGCTTAAGTAAAAGCAGAAAATCGGGCTCCGAATAATCAAATTGCCTGGTTTCGGCTAGTCTGTTAGCTATTTCAAGTGCATTTCCGGCGGAGCCGGGATAAGTTTGCACTACATATAATAAGGGATCGAATTGATTCTGTTCCAGAATTCCTGCACCGAAGCCGTTTGTGGCTTTTTCAAGTAAACCAAAATCCTTGTCGCTCTTAAGACGCACAAGAATCCGGTCCTGAATTCCCTGGTAGGTTCCATCCGAGTAAACCAGAAATGGGTTTGCGTAAACAACTCCCTGCTTAGACCGTAGTCTTTGCAACAAAGCATCGGTTTCCTGCTCGCCGGATGTATTCACGCGGATAACCGCTACGTCAGGAGCAGGTAAAAAGTCACCTTTTTCAGGATTAATTACCTGAGGCTCTGTTTTTAATATGAGTAATTTGTTTTCCAGGCTCATTCCCGGTGAAAACCGGATTAGGATTTTGTCGTTTGCCTGTCTGAATTCTGTTCTCCCATCCGGCCCGTAAGAGAATTTTTCGCCGGCCCTGAGGTGCTGTCCGCATAAAAAAATACACAACAGCACACCCCATTTAAGTAGTGCGTGTTTCATGTAACCAAAGGTTTGTGATAGTTTTGAATGTTCAATATAGGCTTTTCAAACCTTTGGATTGAAAATTAAAAAGACCAAAAAGTCCGGTTTTCTAACAAGGGCGCGGTATGTGTTTGAAAATGAGCTGTTTTGCCATGCTGAAAATTTTTAACAGTTTATTAAAAATCTGATTTTCGTTCCAATTCCAGCCATTTATTGGTAAAAGGATGCGTAAAAGCCAGAAATTCAGCGTGCAGCATCAGGCGGGGACCTTCGAAACCATATAAATCGTCACCAACAATGGGCGCATTTAAGCCGAGCGGATGAGCAGCGTGAACCCGCAACTGGTGCGTACGTCCGGTTTCCGGGTAGAAATGAACACGACAGCCATCTTTGTTATCCGAAATGACCTGAAAGGAAGTTATTGCAGGCTTGCCTTCCTTTTCACAAACCATTTGTCTGGGACGGTTAAAATAATCGGCCCGTAAGGGCAAACTTACAACACCTTGATTTAATGCAGGTTTTGAGCTTAGAATAGCGACATAGCGTTTTTTTACCTGTCTGCTGATAAACAATGCCTGCACGGCGCGATAGGCTTCGAGGTTTTTGGCAAATAGCAGAATTCCCGAAGTTGACATGTCAAGCCGATGTGCAGCAATCAATTGCTCCCAGCCGGCTTTCTGCTTTCGCAGGATTTGCAACAGCGATTCTTCATGCAGTTTGCCAGGAACGCTCAGCATATTTTCATGCTTGTGAATAGCCAGAAACCACTCGTCTTCGAAGATTATTTCGGGTTTAAGCTCCGACGAGGTCCCATTTAATGCCTGTTCATTTTCCAGCTCGATTCCATTGAGCATGTGTTTGAGAATTGGAGCGCATTTTCCGCGGCAGGCAGGATAAAAATTGCCTTCGTGACGAATTTCGGTAACAGGCGAGTCGCCCCACCAGAATTCGGCAATAGATAAAGGCTTAAATCCCTGACTAAATGCATATTGGAATAATCTTGGGGCGCAACATTCACCTGCACCGGATGGAGGATAACCAACGGGTTCCTCAGCAAAAATGGATTTCAGATTTCGCCGGTTTCTGCGACTGTCAAGAAATGAGTAGGAATCAAACAGTTTTTCCTGCAAGGCAGACGACATTTCCTTTCGCTTTTTTTTCAGGCTTTCAATTTCGGCTGTTGCTTGTTGTAGTGCAGATTCGGCTTCATTCAGTGTTTTTCGGCAAGCAGCAACTGTGTGTTTGTATTGCCGATGACTATTCCGGCTTTCCTGTTCCAGTTGTTTAAGTATTTCCTGCTGTTGCGTCAAAGGCAGATTGGTGTCGAGCTGAGATCGTAACTGGTGCCGCTGTTTTTTGTCGTCGGCCATCAATGCTTTAGCCTTCGCTATTGCTTCGGCCGATGAGGCCTGTGCATGCTGCAAGTTTGTTTTTAAACGTTCAAATTCAGGGTTGTTTTCCATTTCCCGAATGCTTTCGTTGATCTGAGAAATTTCGTGTTCGCCCTGACGGAAAAATCCCTCCTCATCCAGCAGGTCGAAAACCGGGGGAACAAAGCCCGGCAAGCGATTGGTATTGCCCAGACGACCCGAGAAAGCCGCCAGAAAGCCAATTTTACCTTCCCTATCTTCGATAAGCAATACACCAAACATTTTCCCGCAGGAGTTTTGGCCTTCATTCCTGCGGAAAGCGTGTGTGCCTTCAGGAAGTTTAGCTATAAATGAGATTAGTTGGTTTGCAGCCTCCCGGCAAAGCGGATGCACCCGGTGACTCAGCGGATTGTTAAGCTGATGCGGCCATTCATTTTTGGGAATTTCTCTCCCGAACCGAAAAACAGGAACGCTGGAATCCTCAGTCATGCGTGGCAAATTTAAGCATTGCCTTCGGCATTGGAAACCGGATTGAATCTGTAAATGCCGCGCAGGTCACTAAATCGGGCAGCTGGCATCGCCGGATTCAGTAACCTGCAACAGCATGAATTGAATGCTTGTAAGGAAAAGGAATTAAGCTCCTGTCTTGAAATAATCCTTTACCCAGGCTTTTAGCTGGTTGTCGGTCATTTTTTCCGCATTCAGTACCGACTTTAGTTTAAGGGCTAATTCTTTATCTTTTTCTATTGCCTTGCGCAATTCAGTTTTCATTTCAGCCGGACCAAAAACAACAAGTTCCTCGGCTGAATGGCATTCCTGCATAACGTCTTTCAGGAATTCATTTTTTTGATGAATTTTTTTGTTAATCTGTTTTTTTTCGTGGTCCATGTACTGGTGCCCGAAACGACCGAATTCCTTTCCTTCGCCCGGTTTTCTTTCTCTCGATTCGATTGGAGAGTTAATAGTACGCAGGGTAGTTCCCTGCTCATTCACTGAGACAAGTGATGCTCTGGACTGATCAATCCAGATTCCCATTTTTTGATTCATAGGATATTATTTAGAATTAGACATGAGGCTGCACCTGTGAACAGCCTTTCAATGAACTGAGCGATGAAATTATGAAACAGAATATTTTATGCAAGCAATTTTGCATTAATTAACAGTTCTGTGTTTTTTTGAATTCCGGATTTATAAGAAATGCGATGAAGCATAAATTAATTCTATTCGTTTTTTTCGCCTGCGGCGGGATAACAACCGAAGTCTTTTTTACGGCTATCAGGCAGTTTTTTGATGGAACCGGCGATTTGCGAATGACCGGCCATTCTTATATCTGGATGTTTCCGCTTTATGGAATTGCCGCATTACTTTTTCCACCTGCTATCCATAAAATGAAGCAGCTAAATCTAATTTTGAGAGCCAGCATTTATGCTACCGGAATTTTTTTAGTTGAGTTTATAGCAGGAGCCGCACTGGAATTCATTACCGGTGTTTGTCCATGGAAATATTCCGGTGGTATGCATGTTCTGGGTTATATCAGGCTGGATTATTTCCCATTTTGGGCGATTTTTGGTTTCGTTATCGAAAATATAATTTTTGGATACGAAAAACTTTTTGGTGTCCGGGTTTGATTCAGGTGCGATTATACCAGGATTCGTGGTCTTAGATATTGAATTGAGAAAAATATTAACTTAGTGACATGGTTGATAAATGAAAATTTGTTTGGAAAGTTAATTTTGAATGAGCATTTATTTTCCTTTTTCCGATCAAAGAATAATAAATCAATAATCAATTTTAATTAATTAAGTAAATGAGAAAAGCTATTGGTATTTTGGCTTTTATTGGCTTGTTCACATTCACCTGTATGGGTCAGCAGAATATTAATCCACCCAAGTTACCAAAAATGATAAGTAAGAATTATGTATTTATCAAACCGGGTAAGGTTTTTATTGAAAAGGACAGCTTTCAGCTGGAAGGTTTTTTTATTTCGAAATACGAAATAAGCAACAAGGAATACAATCTGTTTTTACAGGACAGGAAAGAAAAAGGTAAATGGAGCGCTTCGCTTGAAATGGATACCAGCAGCTGGACAGATAGCTACAACGTGATGATGGTGCCTTATAAATCTCACCCTGCATTTCAGAATTATCCTGTCGTAAGTATTTCGTATGAGGCTGCACTTGAATATTGCAAATGGCTAGAGGAACAACTCAATGATGAAGAATTTGAATTCAAGGTTACACTGCCCGACAGAAATCAATGGGTTTATGCAGCAAAGGGAAACCATAAAACAATTCAGTATGTTTGGGGAGGCCAGTTGACAAATACTAAAGCAGTGTATTCCTGTAATTTTAATGGATGTAGTGCAGAAACCATCCATATGAATGAAGAAACAAATCAGGTTGAGATTATTAAAAGCCGTGCGGCAAATACGTCTCATTATACTTCAGACAATGCTGATATTTGGGCACCGGTCAATTCGTACAAACCTTCCAGGTTTGGGTTGTATAATATGAATGGCAATGTGGCCGAAATGGCATTGGAAAAGGGTGTTGCCTGTGGCGGAAGTTTCTTATCTTACGGTTATGATGTGCGAAATGAAAGCATTATGCATTACGTCAAACCGCAAATAGACATTGGTTTCAGGCCTGTGATTACTTAAAGGAACAAGCAATAACTAAACTATACATAAAGACCTTTCTATTTGAAATTGGTTTGTGTAGAAATTAAATTTTGATTTAGCTTGCAATAGATTTAGTTTAAACAATAGTTAATTGTTGCATGAAAAAAGTGACCGGAATTGGCGGGATATTCTTTAAAAGTAAGGACCCAAAAGCAATGACAGAGTGGTATCGAAAGCATCTGGGATTGGAAACAAATCCGTACGGTGCAAGCTTTCAATGGTATCAGGAAAAGGACAGTGAAACACCGGCACAAACCCAATGGACACCATTTGCAGAAAATACCAAGTATTTTGAGCCTTCACAAAAGGAGTTCAAGGTTAACTACCGGGTTGAAAATCTGGTTGCTCTGGTTGAGGAATTGAAAAGTGAAGGCGTTACTATCCTGGATGAAATCTCATCTTATGATTATGGTAAGTTTGTTCACATTCTTGATGCAGAAGGCAATAAGATTGAACTTTGGGAGCCGATTGATTAAATAATAAGTTGCTGTTTTAATATTGGATTCGGGATTCAATCCGGATTAATTCCAGTTGTTTGTACCGATCCAGCTCCTTGTAATGAAAGTTTTTAGAGAATTTCT
>JAGQVC010000132.1 GCA_020438185.1 Bacteroidota bacterium | reverse complement strand
ACAAGCAACCAACTGGCATGCGTTTAACAAAGATGCCGTTGATGAATTGCCTGCAGGATGGGATGGCGAAAAAATGAACATTGCCATTTTTAATTCTTCAGAAGACGAAGTGGCTTCTATTAGCGATGAATGGAAAAACCCGATTTACCAGAATCAGCTGGATGCTATAAAGCGAATTGTTTCAGATTCCGCGCATCGCCCGGATATTCATTTTTATCTGCGAATACACCCTAATTTGAGGAATGTTCAAAATAATGAACTGGATGAATTATTGAATTTATCAGCTTCCAACCTCACTATTATTCCTCCGGAATCGAAGTTAAACACTTATTTTTTGGTTAAAAAAGTAAGCAAGGTTATCACCTTCGGATCAACGGTAGGAATTGAATCGGCTTACCTTGGTGTTCCGAGTATACTGGCAGGAAAGTGTTTTTACAGAAATATGGGAAGTACATACGATCCGGAAAGCCATGAAGAAATGATGGAGTTGATACTCAGGAAGCTGGAACCAAAAGACAAGCTTGCAGCGCTTCAATTCGGTTACTTTTTTTCATCGTTCGGTATCCCTTATCAATATTACGAGGCCAAAGATTTTGGAACCGGAACGTTCCGTTCTCACAGCCTCGGTTTTAAGCCTGACTTGCAATACAAATTGATAAGCTGGCTTTTCGGGAATATTAAAGCCGGTAATCTGAGTGAAAGGCTTCGCCTGAGGTTAAGGGAAAAGGTTTTAAACCGGCTTTTGAACTAATATTGCCGGTAAGCCTGCGGAGAGCTGAGTCTTTTTATCTCTTTGAATTGACTATAAATTGAAGGCAGAATAACAAAGATGGGTGTGGTTTTCTGACAGACATTCTTATTTTTGCCGACTTTCGTAATCAAAAGCCTGAAAATGAATTTTATTGCTCATAACGTTGATCTCGGAAACGGGAAATTTACATTACCCGATACGTTTCCTGTTCTGGAATCCACCGAAAGGTGGAAATCGATTGAGCGAACCATTAAATTGATGTTCAGGCCTGAAGAGATTCCAACACTTCGTGTTGTAGACCTTGGATGCCTTGAAGGAGGATATAGCCTGGCATTCGCAAAACTGGGTATGCAGGTTACCGGTATGGATGCGCGCGAAGATAATATTGAGAAATGTGAATGGGTAAAATCGCATTTTGACTTGCCAAACCTTAGCTATGTGAAGGACGATGTAAAGAACCTGGCCAATTACGAACAGTTTGATGTGATTTTTTGTGCCGGTTTGCTTTACCATCTCGATGAACCGAGTTCATTTATCAAGCTGATGCACGACCAGACAAGACGAATGACCATTATTCATACACATTATTCACTCGAGCGCGATTCGTTTTATGATAATCAGAGACTTAGTTTCGTGCAGCGCGCTGTGAAAAAAGTATTTAACCTTCCTAATAATCACTACCCGCAAAAGTACGATTACAGGTTATCGGAAGTGGTTGAACACGAGGGCTATAAAGGTCGCTGGTTTCATGAATTCTCTGCCGATTCATCCAAAAAGGCGATTGAGAAAAATGCAGAAGCCTCGTATTCAAATTATAAATCCTTCTGGCACACTAAACCCGAGATTCTTAGATGTTTCAGAGAAGTGGGCTATCGGATGATTTTTGAACAATACGATTTTATTGGCAAATATACCGGCTGGGATTATACTGAGAAGCACGACAGAGGGATGTTTGTCCTGATGCGATGACAGAAAGCGACATTGATATGTCTGTTCCTGATGGACATTTGCTTGTAAGCGTTATTATTCCAAGTTATAACGCGGCTGACTTTCTCCCTTTCTCGGTTGAAAGCGTCTTTGCCCAAACTTATCGGAACATTGAGGTAGTGGTTGTTGATGATGGATCTACTGATCATTCTATATCGGTTCTTGAGCAACTTGCTGCAAAATATGGTGAGCGTTTCAAATGGATTGTCCAGGAAAACGGTCGGCAGGGCAAAGCCCGGAATAATGGAATCAGGAATGCATCGGGTGAACTAATTGCATTTTTGGATGCAGATGACGAATGGGAGCCGGATAAGCTGGCAATTCAGGTAAAGCAATTGGCAGAACACCAGGCTGATCTTGTGTTTTGCGATGGGTGGCTTATAAAAACAGCTGAAAAAGAACCGCTTCGTACTTTAATGAAGGCGGGAGCCGAAAAGGTTGTCATGGGAGCATTTCATGGAGAATTAGCCGGAAAGAGCGGATTGAGATTGCTTCACAGAAAGAACAGAATCCCAACCTCTGCTGTATTGTGTACCCGAAAGTCAATTGAGAAATCCGGGTATTTTATTGAGGATTTGAAGTTTCAGAACTGTGAGGATTACCATTTATGGGTTAAAATGGAGGAACGCGGGTTTGTATTGAAAGGGTTTGAAAATCAGCTTTTATTATACAGAATGCACCCGGGCTCATCTACAAGCAGTGCATTGAAAAGCCTGAAGCCATTATTGAATACCTTGTTTATCATGGCCAATCCCCTCACAGAGGATTTAAAAGTTCAGGTTGCCGGTCATATGCAATCATATATCAGTGCATTGACTAAGGAAGCAAAGCTGGAAAACGGTCATGAATTATTCGCATTGTATAATCGCCATGTTGAAGAATTCGTATGGCGGGGGTTGCTCAATTTTACTTTCCGTGTTTCACCCGGGAAGCTTTACCACAGTTTACTTTGGCGACATACGGCCAGATGGGTGGCTCGCGATGTTGACGATGACCTTAGAAAACAATTGAGGCCGGATTAAAATAATCCGACCTCAATACCTAAATCAAACTAACGCTACGCTTACCGAACACGGAAAACTTAGTTTTTGTTTTTCAGGATTTCTTTTGGATCTGTATCTTCCAGATAATCAGCGGAATAAAATTGCTTGTTTGAATAAATCTTCTTAAGATTAAATTTTCAGGCTTGCCTGCTTTCTGCGAATTTAGGCTTTTGTGCATGTATTAAATCGTAGTTGCTGAGATACCAGTTATAAGTATTTTTCAATCCTTCTCTAAAGCCGGTAGCCGGATTAAAACCAAACGCATTTCTGGCTCTTGAAATATCCAATAATCTGCGTGGCTGACCATTTGGCCGGCTTGTATCCCATTTGATTTCACCCATGAAGCCGGTTTCTTCCTTGAGAATCTCCATTAATTGTTTGATGGTATATTCTTCTCCGGCTCCTATATTGACCGGTTCTGGAGAATTGTGCAAAGCGGCTGCTCTCACAATTCCTTCGGCAGCATCCGATACATATACAAAATCACGAGAAGGGGATCCATCTCCCCAGGCTATAATTTCGGCATCACCATTTCTTTTGGCATTGTCCATTTTCTTAATTATAGCAGGTATTACATGAGATGTTTGTTCTCTGAAATCGTCGCCCGGACCATACAAATTTGTTACAAGCAGATTTACGGTGTTGAACCCAAATTCGCGGTTTACAGCTTCGGCGTAAACCATCACGGCTTTTTTGGAAACTCCATACGGTGCATTCGTTTCCTCCGGGTAGCCATTCCAAAGGTCTTCTTCCTTAAACGGAGCAGGGACGATTTTGGGATAACTGCACACAGTGCCGATGTTAACCAGTTTATTTACCTTGTTTGTGCGGCAGGCCTCAATAATGTTAATGCCAAGCATCATGTTATCGTAAAAGTATGCTGCAGGATGTGCCATGTTATCCCCAATTCCACCCAGTCGGGCGGCAAGATGAATTACCTTATCCGGGTTAAACTTTTTAATCATTTGCATCGCCTGGGCCTGATCGCGAAGATCAAATTCGGCCGATCTGGGAATAATGATTTTTTCTTGTTTTACCCCATGGTTTTTTAGCGCTTTTACGACTTCACGACCTAAAAACCCGGCACCACCGGTAACTAGAATAGTTTTATCTGCAAAATTGATCTGACTTGACACGGAAGGGAGTATTTATTTTGGGAAAATTATTGAGTTTGCAAAGTTATCAATTCCGAAAGAGCCTATACCCGACTTAAGTCACATAGCTTTAGAATTGATTAGGATTTTGGTTATGAGAACTATTCCCACTTTATTTATAATGAATATTTTTACGGCGTTTTTCAAGAAAATTGTGTTTGTCCTTTCACCGGTCAGGCACCGAATGAGATAAACCGGCTGGATGAAACCTGAAATTTCTATTTGTATTCCCGCTTACAAGCAGGCTGAGAAGTTGCAAAAATTGCTGGAATCGATTCAGGTACAAACCTTTCAACCTAAGGAAATCATTATTTCGGACGATAGTGATGATAATTCAGTTGAGGAGCTATTGAAGAAGTTTGAACTCCCTATAAAGTATTTCAGAAATTCACCTGCACTTGGTTCTCCCGGCAATTGGAATTTTGCTGTTACCCAAGCCGGTTGCGAATGGGTAAAGCTCATGCATCACGATGATTATTTCACTCATGACAGAGCATTGCAAATGTTTGTCAATGAACTGGAAATTAATCCGGGAGGCGACTATTATTTTTGCGGCACCACCATTCAGCAAGCTGGTGACGGAAGCAGCCATGTTTATAAAGTGGACACGAGGCTGATAAATAAGCTGGATAAAATTCCAGCATTTCTGTTGCATAAAAATCTGATTGGCGCGCCAAGCACCGGCTTTTTTCGGAGAGAAATTAAAATTAATTATGACCGAAAATTAATCTGGTTGGTGGATATTGAGTTTTATTTACGTTTACTGCATAATTATAAAGTAAGGTATTTGCCAGATCCTGCGATAACTACAGTAATGTTTGAGGGCCAGTTAACCACCCGGTTAAAAGACAATAAAGAGGTTGAGTTGAGTGAGTTTATTTATTGTTATCTCAAGCATTCAGGAACGATGAATTCATTAAATCTGCGCATTGCCAGAAGCCGGATGCTGGATTTATTCCGCATTTTTAATGTAAAATCTGCAGCAGAGCTGCGATTTGATTTAAATAATAAACGGGTTCCGGAATTCGCGAAGTGGTTTTTGAGAGTAGCTGGAATTAATCGCCGGATGGCTTTCAGCATTTTTTACAGAATGAATGCATTTAAAATCTAAGACTGATGGTGATTGTACAAATTCACAGCGGCCTGGGAAATCAGATGTTTCAGTATGCGGCGGGCCGTGCTCTGGCAGCCAGACTGGGCACTTCTCTGAAACTGGATTTAACCTGGTTTGAAAAATCTGCAAGTGCTCAAACTCCTAATGATTACCAGCTGAATTTATTTCCGGGAATTAAGGAAGAATTTGCTTCGAAACAAGAAATTGAGGATTTAATAAGGCCTTCTTCAGAGGGAATATTAAACAGGCTAAAACATAAACTGAACAGAAGCAAACCTGTGCATAAGCGCTGGGCTTTTGTTGAACCTCAGTTTCATTTTTATAGTGATTTTTTTAAAGCATCAAATCCTGTTTATTTATCAGGATACTGGCAAAGTGAAAAGTATTTCGGAAGCATTTCGGACGAAATACGAAACATCTTTTCACTTGATATTCCTTCGGATGATGGTGCCCGAAAGTATTTAATTCAGATTCTTCAAACCAATGCGGTTTCATTGCATGTGCGCCGTGGTGACATGGTAAACAATCCTCTGGTGGTAGCTACTCACGGTTCATGTAACCTCGATTACTATCTCTCTTCGATGGCTTTAATTGAGAGGGAAGTAGAGAATCCCCATT
>JAGQVC010000131.1 GCA_020438185.1 Bacteroidota bacterium | reverse complement strand
CAAAGGTATCTGGCACGACCTCGGTGTCTGGGGTCATGACATTACACACGACTGGCCAACCTGGAGAAAAATGCTACCCTTTATTTTGCAGGAGAAATTCTGATTTAATTAATTCATGATTAAATTATTTTTTTGAATTAATTTTTCTGGCTGTCTGCAATAAGTTCCGTCGTTAAAGGGTTTTATTGTTTGAATTTATTTAGCAAATCCGCTTTATTGTCACAAACCAACGAAACCATTACATTTGTCGAAATGCAATCGGACGGAACCACCATACTTGAAAGTTTTTACAACGACAGATATCCGGATGTTGTTAAACGCCTTAAAGACGAAATTAACCCGAACTATACCTACCACTGTCTGAATCATGTCCTGGATGTGATTGAGGCCGCGGAGCGGATTGCAAAAGCCGAGTCGGTTGACGAAAGTTCCCTACAGATTGTAAAGATTGCTGCGCTCTATCACGATATCGGGTTCCTGTTTCAGCGCAAGGAGCATGAGGCGAAATCGGCAGAAATGTTTAGTGAGGAAGCTCTGCGGTTTGGTTTAGGTGATGAGGTGATTATACAAATTACGGGTTGCATCATGGCCACCAAAATTCCTCAAAACCCTCAGAATTTACTTGAACAAATAGTTTGTGATGCTGATCTGGATTATCTGGGCAGGGATGATTACGATTCCATAGCTGATACGCTCTACAACGAAATGTCTCTTGCGGGTGAGTTGAGCGATCTGGAAAAATGGAAACAAATTCAGATTCAATTCTTATCGAACCACAACTTCCATACGGCTTATTCAAAAAATCTACGCCAGCCCGGGCTGCTCAACAATCTGAATTCTATCAGGTAAAAGATTTCAGTATAGGGATTTATATAGTTTGTAAGGAATTTATCAGCAACCAATTTGTATATTTAAGCTAATGCTTCAATTTACTGATTGATGCATTGTTGAGTTTGAATCTTTCAGTCAAACAAATCCATTGAACATTAGCTTCCCAAATTACCTTGATTTTGCTTTAGTCCGCAAAGGCAGACATTGAGAAAGCTTGCTGCCGGCGGCACTTTTCCTTTCAGAATTGTGCAAGTTCATAATTTGTACTTCGCCCACCCTGTTGCTCTTGTCTTAGTATTCCTTTGTCAATTAAATCTTTAATATCGCGTAAGGCCGTATCGGGTGAACATTTTGCAATCTTCGCCCACTTAGATGATTTTAGTTTCCCTTCGAATCCATCAAAAAGCTTGTTAATCACCAGTCTTTGCCTTTCGTTAAACTCTGTGCTTTCATGAATTCTCCAGAATTCTGTTTTTCTAAATATTCTATCCAGTGTAATTTCTGTTGCTACCAGGGAATTCTTCAGGCAATGTAAAAACCAATCTAACCACTCTGTAATGTCGCCATTGCTATGTTGAACTTTCTGTAAAACCTCATAATACTGTTTTCGCTCAACCAATATTTGGCTCGACATACTATAATAGCGTTCTGTAGTTCTGTCAGCTCGTGCAAGCATTAAATCTGAAATAGCTCTCGCTATTCTTCCGTTACCATCGTCAAAAGGATGAATGATAATAAACCAGAAATGTGCAATTGCGGATTTTATAACAGCGTCTATTTTGTTATCGGCATTGAACCATTTTAAAAATTTATCCATTTCGTCTTTTACGCGTATTGCAGGAACAGCTTCGTAGTGAACCCTTTCCTTTCCCATTGCTCCTGAAACTATCAGCATCTCTCCGGTTCGATAATGTCCAGCTTCTATTTTATGAATACCGCTGTGCCCTGTCGGAAATAATGCCGAATGCCAACCGTATAAACGCTTTTTTGTCAGTGTGTTTTGATAATTCTGAGTTGCATCTAGCATCATTTCAACAACACCTTCCACATTTCTGTGAGCTGTTACAAGTCCGGCTATATTAATTCCAAGCCTCCTTGCAATTGATGAACGAACTTGATAATAGTCAAGTTTTTCTCCTTCTATTTCGGAGGATTTAATAACATCAAGCGTCAAAGTTGTCAGTGTTGCTTCCTCTTTGGCTGCAAAGCCCAGAGTATTCATCAGTCCGACCAGCCTACCCTGAAGGTTTCGTACTTCTCCGAATATGGCGTTTATTTCCGATTCACGCCAGGTGAAATCAGTCCAATTCTTTCGTTCGTAAATGTATTTTGCCACTGATAACAATTTTTTTGCGATAAATATAAGCAATAATCTCCGCATATATGCGGAGATTATGAACTTTATTCTCCGCATCAAAATCATTCGCATAGTAAATCTTACGGAATCCGAGATAGCTGAAAAACCATTGTTTCCAAAGAGGATTTTTACACCAGACAGCGCGAAAATTCAGATAGGATCTTCCATTCTTCCGGGGGTTTCTTTTGACCGGAAATCAATTCCCGGTTGCGCCTGAATTGTTATTGCGTTAAATTGCCGGATAGTCACTTGCTGAACCTCGCTATATTTTCTGATTTGTTATTTTCGCAATCCTAAAGATTCCAGTCATGTCAACATCCAGCATTCGTCCTTCCGATTCAGACACCATTCTTGTTCCGATAGATTTTACGGAAACAACCGAAAACGGACTTCGTCATGCCATCCGGCTTGCACAAATTTTCGGGAAAAAAGTGGATATTCTTCATGTTGTAGGGAGCGGAAAAAATTCTGATTCGGAGCGGGATGCGGCTTTAGTTAAACTGAATGATCTTATTTCAAAGTATGCTGCTTCGGGTGTTGAAATAGAAGCTCTTGCCGAAAAAGGTAATATTTTCGATACAATCGGTGAGGTTGCCGACCAGCGCAGTGCCGTTCTGGTTGTAATGGGAACGCATGGCGTGCTGGGAATGCAGAAAGTACTGGGCAGCAAAGCATTAAAAGTCATTTTGAATGCAACAAAGCCATTTGTTGTTGTGCAAAAGAAACCCATCCGCGAAAACGGCTATCAGAATATTGTTCTGCCGATTGATTTCTCAAAGGAAACCAAGCAGAAACTCATGTGGGCAGCCGAACTTTCCACAAAGTTTGATGCGGAATTTAAAATTCTGGTTGCTTACGAAAGCGACGAATTTGCAGCCCGGGCTGTGAATAATAATCTGGCTTATGCCGAAAACTATCTCAAAACAAAAGGTTGCCGGTTTACTGTTCACAAAGCCGGAAAAGGCGATTTTGCGAAAGAAACAATTCGTTTCGCAGCTGCCGAAAATGCCGACCTCATCATTATTATGACCAACCAGGAAAAAGAACTGGCACATTACATTGTTGGTCCTTACGAACAAAATGTGATAGCCAATGATGCTCAGATTCCGGTTATGACCTTGCATCCGGTAGTAACATCGAACGCTGTTTCAGGACACCTGTTTAATTTCAGTAATTTCTGATTTCAACACTTCAAACTGTCCCTTGATACAGCAACCGCATCTGTTTTAACGCATTTAACCGGGCCGGGGAAACCTCGCATCCGGCTGCAAGCCGAAAATAATTTACAGACGATACGCGAAGCCTTAATGCCTGCTTACAAGAGATTTATAGCTTTTGTTTTCTGAATCTCTTACCTGAATTAAATACAAACCGTTTTGCTCGGGAAGCTGCCAGTTTACCACAGATCCCGCAGGAAGCGTTTGCATTTGGACCTGTTTGCCTGTCATTTCAAATACAGAAATAACAACAGTACCCGTAAAATGACTGAGATTTATCCTGATTTGACCCGAAGTCGGATTCGGATACACTTGAATTCCAGAGTTCGTTTCCAAAAACTGATTGCCAAGAGGAAGGCCATCCTGGTTAAGCTTTAACACAAAGAGCCCTGCCGGAACCGGCGCAAGGGAAACAATGGTTGCTTCTCCGGGACCCGGGTCAAAATCCATCTCCGGATAACTGTCGCCCGGGTCTAAATAAAACCCTGTACACGCAATATTTCCGTCATTATCCAGATAAATAGCGGTACCATAGTCTTCTCCTACGCTTCCCATGTCACCTGCCCAGATAAAATTACCATCTGCATCGAGTTTAAGAACATAGGCATCTCTGGAATTAAGGCTGCCCGAAGACAAAGTGAATGTGCCTGTGCCGCCATCAAAATCAGATGTGTTTATGAATCCACCGGTTGAGTAGCTGGTCCCGTCTGCAGCTACGGCAATTCCGTTTGAGTGAATATCATAAAGACCATCAATTTCACGAACCCATACAAACTCTCCGTTTGCATCAAGCTTAAGAACGAATGCATCACCATTGCCTCCGTTTAATTGCGTAATTCCCTCACCTGGATTAAAATCAATGTACGAAGAAAATGTGCCTGAGATGTACACATTGTTTTCGGCATCAGCATCAATTCCTTCACCTGTTACTTGTCCACTGGTGGTGCTCGATGAAGCTTGTTTAACCCAAACGAAATTTCCATCGGGGCTAAGCTTCAACACAAAAAGGTCTGGCGCTCCTGTATTAGTTAGATTGAATTCTTCAGGACCCGGGTCAAAATCAAGTGTTGAATAAAACCAACCTGTAATTAAAATATTGCCCTCTCCATCAACCGCATGCTCCAATTCCTCTTCCTGCCCGCTCCCTTCAACTGTGCTTCCAATTTGCTTAGCCCACACAAAATTACCATCGGAGTCCAGCTTGGTAATAAAAATATCTGAGTAGCTTATTGATGTTAGCTCCGAAACGCCAGGTCCCGGATCAAAATCAACCGTGTCCCCAAACACACCCGTAAGTGTAATATCCTCAGTCCCGTCAAGCGCAAGGCAAAAAACCGAAATTCCTCCCGAGCCGCCTATTTGTTTAACCCAGGCAAATGTGCCGTCGGCGTTCAGCTTCAAAACAAAAGCATCTGCCCCTTCCAGGGACGTGAGCTCCGCAACACCCTCGCCGGAATCAAAATCGTTTGTCCCTAAAAAATACCCTGCGCAGTAAATATTGCCTGCAGCATCTAAATCCATTGTAAAAACTCTAACCGTACTTCCGCTGCCAATTTTATATGCCCACAAAAACGTACCATCGGCATCCATTTTCTGAACGAATCCGGACTGAACAGTTCCGGTGCTAAGATTAGCGTTCTCCACACCCGATGGGAAACCATCAAAATCAATATTGTTGCCCCGAAAATATCCGGTCGAAATAACATTGCCCTCACCGTCAACTGCTACATCTTCGATACTCGAGAAATTTAGATTCGTTCCGGTAATCTGAAAACCTCTGACCCATTCAAATGAGGGGTTCTGCGCATTTGCTAATAGTGGAAGCAAAACACATAAAACAAGAAAATTCTTCATATTGCGAATATACCGCTACACGCCTGAATTTGGAATGAATGAGTTGAATTAAAACAGCTTTGCCTATTGCTGTAATGGGCTTATTATAAGTGCTTTAAAAAATTACAGTAAAATTGGTTAAAATCTCAATTGCTAAGATTTACACCTTACTTCCTCGAAGATCCAATTTCATCATGATATCGGTCTGCTCATCTTCACCTAACCTAAAGATATGTTTGTCAAAAGGTTTAAACCCATTTTTTTCGTAAAATCTAATCGCTTTGTGATTCTTTTCCCATACTCCCAACCACACAAACTCTGAATTCTGACTATTTGCCAATTCAATAGCCTTTTCCAATAACTTCCGCCCTACATGCATTCCATGAAATTCCTTCAAAACATATACTCTTTCAATTTCGAGTGAATTTTT
>JAGQVC010000130.1 GCA_020438185.1 Bacteroidota bacterium | reverse complement strand
GCAGGGTACTCCAAGTTTTGCCGGACAAACCGTTGCTGCCGATATTTCTGCTTATTATTCTAATCCGGATTTAAAGCTGGGCAAGAATAAAGCTACTTACAGTTTTGCAGCTGCAATAACCAATATTGGAGGTAAAATCAGCTATACTCAAACCGCCGACAGAAATTTCATTCCTATTAACCTTCGTATCGGGAATTCACTTAAGCTAAAAACTGACGATTACAACGCTTTTACCTTCCTTTTTGATGTAAATAAATTACTGGTACCAACACCACCTGTAAGAGATCCACAGACAAATGAAGTGATTAATGGGAAAGAAAACAATGTTCCGGTTGTAACCGGCATACTTCAGTCATTTAGTGACGCCCCCGGAGTTTTGGAATCGGATGGATCCAGAAATGTGCTTAAGGAAGAACTGAGGGAAATTAACCTTTGTGGTGGAGTAGAGTATTCATATAATAATGTATTTGCAGTTCGCACAGGTTATTTCTATGAGCATCCTACAAAAGGAAACAGGAAATACTTCACCCTCGGAGCTGGTGTTAAGTTTAACGTATTTACACTGGATCTGGCCTATTTGATACCAACTCAGCAGCGTAATCCGCTTGAAAACACACTCAGATTCACACTCCAGTTTGACTTCGGGGCATTTAAAGCTCAGAACAACGATAAAGAGGAGTAATGCGAATCAGGGTTGGTCAGGGAGTAGACGTACATAAGCTGGCAGAAGGCCACGACCTCTGGCTTGGAGGAATTTTAATTCCTCATGTAAAAGGTGCTGTAGGTCATTCCGATGCGGATGTTTTAATTCATGCTATTTGCGACGCACTTCTTGGTGCAGCTGGAATGAAAGACATTGGATTTCATTTTCCCGACACATCTGATGAATTCAAAGGCATTGACAGCAAAGTACTTCTAAGGAGAGTTGTTGAATTAATTTCAGCCGAAGGCTGGAAAGTAAATAATGTTGACGCTACCTTAATTCTGGAAAAGCCTCGTATTAAGCCTTTTGTTGACGAAATGAAAAAAGTTCTTGCCGGGATACTTCAGGTTGATGAAAGTGCCGTTTCGGTAAAGGCAACAACAAACGAAAGTCTTGGTTATGTTGGCAGGGAAGAGGGGCTGCTTGCATTTGCTTCTGCATTAATTATTGGAGATTAATTGTAAGAGGATTTAACCGATCTCGGTTGACAAGCAATTTTGCCTTATTTTGGCAAAAAAAATCTATGAAGAACCTGTTAATACTGTTATCAATAGTTGCAATATCGATGTCGGCCGGCTCCTGCAAAAAAGTGCCGGGCTGCATGGATCAGGATGCTGATAACTATAATTTTGAAGCCGAAGAAGATGATGGAACCTGTTATTATTCGGGAGGGGCAGTATTTTACCATGATCAGGCAACAGCACAACATTATCTGGATGATGGAATCACTCAAACTAAGGTTTTTGTAGACGGAACTATTGAAGGGTATTTATCGCCAAACACGCATTGGAGTTTTATTCCCGATTGCAACAGCACCACTGCCGTAACAATTCCAAATTATGGGTTGGCAAGTGCCAAAAGCAAGACCTTTACCTATCAGGTGAAAGATCAGAACAACCAATTGCTAACAAGCGGTACATTTACAATTTACGGTAATCAGTGTACGGCAGTTGAAGTCATATATTGAAACAGAGCCTGCCTCATTTTCTGATCTGATTGCATGAATAGAATAAAGAGGATGATATGAAGGAGATTTCTATACAATCTGTGGTTCATGTATATTCAGGTATAGGTGAATTACCCGAAGCCGATCAGGAATTGATTAATGCTGCAATCGGTGCCAGGTTGCATGCCTATGCTCCTTATTCTCATTTTTTTGTCGGCGCAGCAGTGCTGCTTGATGATGGAACAATTGTTCTGGGGAATAACCAGGAAAATGTTGCTTATCCTTCCGGTTTATGTGCCGAACGTACTGCACTATTTGCCGCTGGAGCCAATTTCCCGGGAAAAGCAGTCTTAAAAATTGCAATTGCTGCTAGCAGCAACGATTTTGAAGTAAACAATCCTGTTTATCCATGCGGAGCATGCAGACAAGTAATGTCTGAATATGAGCAACTTAGTAAAAGACCAATGGAAATACTCATGTACGGTGCTTCAGGCGAGGTACATGTCGTTAACGGATTGATAAATATACTGCCCGTTGCTTTCAATGCAGATAATTTAAAACGGAGATAACTATATTTTTCGCAAACAATGCGTATGAATTGTCGTTTCTTATAAATTTGCCACCGCAAGAAAATTAATCTATGGCCAAGACCAAATTCAATAAAGAGCAATACCTGAAATGGTATGAAGAAATGTTGCTCTGGAGACGCTTCGAGGAGAAAGCAAGCCAACTTTATATTCAGCAGAAGATCAGAGGATTCTGTCACCTTTACATAGGACAGGAGGCTGTTGTTGCCGGAGCTATGAGTGTTATCCGTGATTCAGATAACATGATTAGTGCCTACCGCGACCACGTACATCCTATTGCAAAGGGAGTTTCGCCTAATGCAATTATGGCTGAACTATATGCTAAAATCACGGGTTGTTCAAAAGGAAAGGGTGGCTCAATGCACATGTTTTCGGCAGAACATAAGTTTTTCGGTGGTCATGGAATTGTTGGCGGGCAGATACCGCTGGGTGCAGGTATTGCCTTTGCCGATAAGTACAACGGGAATGATAATGTTACTCTTTGCTATATGGGTGACGGTGCTGTGAGACAAGGTGCCCTGCATGAAGCTTTCAACATGGCGATGCTTTGGAAGTTGCCGGTTATCTTCATTATTGAGAATAACAATTATGCGATGGGAACCTCTGTTGAAAGGACTTCGAATGTACATGACCTGTACAAATTGGGATTGTCGTACGACATGCCATCAAAGCCGGTAGACGGAATGAGTGTTGAGGCTGTTCATGAAGCAACCGAATGGGCTGTTGATCGTGCGAGAAAAGGCGATGGTCCTTCTCTTCTGGAAGTTAAAACTTACAGATACCGTGGTCACTCTATGTCAGATCCGGGTAAATACAGAAGCAAGGAGGAGGTTGAAGAATACAAGAAGCTCGATCCGATAGAGCAGGTTTTAGACACACTTAAAAAGAACAAGTGGATTAGTGCGAAGCAAATTGAAGAGATCGACGAGAAAATCAAACAGATTGTAGAAGAATCTGTTCAGTTTGCCGAGGATTCACCTTATCCTGAGGCCGATGAGCTTTATAAAGACGTTTACGCGCAAGAAGACTATCCATACATTGTTGAATAACAGGAAATTATATTTACAGCATGGCTGAAATTGTAAAAATGCCCAAACTAAGTGACACCATGGAAGAAGGTGTTGTTTCAAAATGGCATAAGAAAGTTGGTGACACAGTAAAATCAGGTGATTTACTTGCTGAAATCGAAACGGACAAGGCAACAATGGATTTTGAGTCCTTTCAGGACGGAGTATTGCTTTATATCGGAGTTGAAGAAGGGAAAGGAGCACCCGTAGATTCGATTCTAGCTATTCTTGGAAAGAAAGGCGAAGATTATAAAGCCTTGGTGGAATCCGGTTCAGTTCAGGAAAAGAAAAGCGAGCCGGCCAAAGCAGAATCTGCTTCAGCTTCAACAGTTTCTCCAGCTGCAACCGAAACTGTAAAATCAGAAGTGCCTTTGAGCAGTAATGACAGCAGGTTAAAAGCATCACCGCTTGCTAAAAAGCTTGCCGAGGATAAGGGCATTGATATATCAAGAATAAGCGGTTCCGGTGATGGCGGACGCATCGTGAAGCGTGATGTTGAGAATTTTAATCCCGCCGAAGGCGGAAAACCTGCTCCGGCATTTGTACCTGCCGGAACTGAAAGTTATACTGAATTACCTGTAACACAAATGCGCAAAGTAATTGCGCGCAGGCTGGCTGAAAGTAAATTTAGCGCACCACATTTTTACCTGACCGTTGAGATTGACATGGATAACGCCATGGCATCCCGGGCAGCAATTAATGCTAGCGGCGATGTGAAAATTTCGTTCAACGATTTTGTTGTTAAGGCCTGTGCAATGGCTCTTCGGAAACATCCGCAGATTAATTCAGCCTGGCTGGGTGATAAAATCAGAACAAATCATCACGTACATATTGGAGTTGCCATTTCAGTGGAAGACGGGTTGCTGGTACCTGTAGTGCGATTTGCAGATCAGAAAGGACTTCAGCAAATTTCGGCCGAAGTGAAAGATTATGCCGGAAAGGCAAAAGCGAAGAAGCTTCAGCCTGCTGATTGGGAAGGAAATACGTTTACAATCAGCAATTTAGGGATGTACGATATAGATGAATTCACGGCAATTATAAATCCACCGGATGCATGTATTCTTGCCGTAGGCAGTATTCAGCAGAAGCCGGTTGTTAAGAATGGTGCTATTGTTCCCGGAAATATTATGAAGGTTACATTAAGCTGTGATCACCGGGTTGTAGATGGTGTTGCCGGAGCAGAATTCCTTAAGACGGTGAAATCGTATCTGGAGAATCCGGTAATGATGCTGGTTTAGTTCCCGAGTTTATAATTAAAAAAGCCCGCCGGTTCAACCAGCGGGCTTTTTTATTGAACGGTTAATCAGAACAAACCGTTTATTTCAGCATCAACCCGGTTTATAATTTCACCCAGGTGTTCAGGATTTTCGGAGAATTTATTTTCATCCACATCCACAATCATCAGCTTTCCAACGGAATAATTTGAAATCCAGGCTTCGTAACGCTCATTCAGGCGTTTCAAATAATCAAGACGGATAGAATTCTCGTAATCACGTCCACGCTTCTGGATTTGGTTTACCAGAGTTGGGACACTTGCTCTTAAGTAAATAAGCAGGTCAGGAGGAGCAATGAAACTAGCCATGAGGTTGAAAAGGGTGAAGTAGTTTTCAAAATCACGCGTTGTCATCAAACCCATTGCATGCAGATTGGGAGCAAAAATGTAAGCGTCTTCGTAAATGGTTCGGTCCTGAATTACGTTTTTACCACTTTGATGGATGTCGTTTACCTGACTGAATCTTGAATTAAGAAAGTATATCTGAAGGTTGAAGGACCAGCGTTGCATGTCCTCGTAGAAATCATTCAAATATGGATTGTCATCGGCATCCTCGAAATGGGGAGCCCAATTGTAATGTTTGGAGAGCAGGGAAGTAAGAGTGGTTTTTCCCGAACCAATATTTCCGGCAACTGCTACGTGCATAGTTTCTGTTTGAGCCGCCTAAAATACACAGCTTAGCCGTGAATTAAAACGTTTATTTTAAAAAATAGCCTATAAAATAGCTCTATCCTGCTTTTCCGGTGAAAAGCAGCGAATGCATATTTTCTTCAGCAAAAATTTCATTGGCAATTTCTCTCAGCTTTTCTGAAGTCAGCGAATTTACCTTGTCTTCAATTTCTGCAAAACTGTCAATTTTATTGAAGATTGCATATGTTTTGGCATTTCCCAGCATCAGTGCGCCGTTATTTTCCTGAGACATGGCTAAAGTACCAAGAAGCTGATTTTTAGCCTTGTGCAACTGCAGAGTTCCCAATGGAATTTCTTTAAGCCTGATAAGTTCCTTAATTACAAGATCGCGGCATTTTTCCATCCACATGGTTTCGGTGCCAAAATAAACCGACCAGATTCCTGCATCCGAAAACATGGCGTACGAGGATTCAATGTGATACGTCCACCCGTATTTTTCACGAATAT
>JAGQVC010000129.1 GCA_020438185.1 Bacteroidota bacterium | reverse complement strand
CATTCTCTGCAATCGGCGGGGTGCTTGCCTTGTATCTGCGTGGTCTGCCTTTCAGTATTTCGGCCGGTGTTGGTTTTATTGCTTTGTTTGGGGTGGCAGTTCTAAATGGAATTGTACTGGTTGGCGCGGTTAACCAATACCGCGAACAAGGCAATCCTATAAAAGATGCTATTCAAAAGGGCGCACTCGAAAGGCTTCGTCCAATCCTGATGACCGCCCTCGTGGCTTCGCTGGGTTTCCTGCCAATGGCTGTTTCAAATTCATCGGGGGCCGAAGTACAAAGGCCGTTGGCAACGGTTGTTATCGGCGGACTTGTTTCCGCAACTTTGCTCACTTTATTCCTGTTGCCGGTATTGATACAAATAAGCGAGCGTAAACTTAAAGCCGGTGGTAGCGCTCTTGCTGCTATGCTGTTTTTCATCCTGTTTTCACCACAGATTCAGGCTCAAAAACAGGTGTCACTGGATTCATGCATTGCAATGGCTTTGCGTTCTCATCCTGCCGCAGGCAGTGCCGAATTGCAATTAAGTGCTGCAGTTAAGGAAAAAGCAGCTGCAAGCGATATCGGAAAAACTGATTTTGATTTGATGGCCGGCCAGTATAATAGCATCGAAAATGACCTTCAATTTACAGTAAATCAATCTATACCATTTCCCGGTTTAATGCTGGCCCAGTCAAAATTGCTTAAAAGCGAAGTTCAGCTAGCCGGCTATCGCCGTGATGTTACCCTCAGGGAAATCAGCCGCCAAACGCGGGTTTTATGGTTTCAGACTTCTATTGCCCGACGGCGGGTTCAGCTAGCCGACAGTTTGTGGAATACGGCTAAACGCCTCATGGATATTGCGGATTTGCGTTACCGGACAGGCGAAAGTGCGTTGGTTGAAAAGCTAATCCTGGAGCAGAAAGCCGCCATGATTGAATCGGCAAAAAAGGAAGCCACGTTGGAGTTAGCTTCTTTTGAGAAACAGCTTGGTATGCTTTGTGGCACCCCAACTCCCGTTTCAGTTCTTGCCATCTCCGCTTCGCGGGATGTAATCTCAGGAATTCAGGCCGACAGGCCGGTTTGGCAGGAACACCCGAATCTGCAAATGGGCCTTGCCGAAAGTGAGCGGGCTCAAAACCAGTTAAGTCTCGAACGAATGAAATTGTTCCCTGATTTCAGGCTGGGTTACTTTAACCAGTCTATGTCGGGTATTATGGATGTGAACGGAAGCCCGGTAAACTTTACCCGTGCCGATCGCTTTTCGGGGTATACAGCCGGAATATCTGTTCCACTTTGGTTTGTGCCTCAAAAGGCCAGGGTTTCCTCGGCCCGTTTAAGGGCAGAAGCCTCTTCCAAATCTCTCGAGAACACTGTTTTGGCGGTTTCCATGCAGTATGAAGCTTTGTTGATGAAATTCAAAACGCAAAGCCTTCGGCTTGAACTGCTTGAGCAGAAACAGCTCAATGTGAGCGAAACGATTACTCAAAAATCCATGCTTGCCTGGCAACAGGGCGAAGCCTCTTATCTGGAGCTTTTGTATGCGCTCGAACAACAATATCAAATTCAAAATGAATGGCTTAATGCTTTGCTCGAACTCAACGACACGGCAGCCTCAATAAAATATTTTCAGACTCAATAATGAAAAAGGAATTCATATATGCTGCATTACCCTTTATTTTAGGTGCATGCGGCAATAAACAGGAAGAAACCGCCGGCAATATTCCGGTTAATAGTAACACAGACGAAGTCAACCTGAGCAAGGAGCAACGGAATCTTGCTGGAATTACAATTAATAACCCTGCTAAACGCATCATTTCAAGGGAAATTCGCCTCAATGGCTTCCTGGAGGCCCCTCCCGGCAATGTTATCAGTATTTTTGCGCCTTACGGCGGATATGTCCGCAGTACGCCCTTGCTTCAGGGTATGCACATCCACAAGGGAGATGAGATTGCCAGCATAGAACATCAGGATTATGTTCAATTGCAGCAGGATTATCTGGAAGTAAAGAACAAACTCAATTTTGCACAAACTGAGTTCGAGCGGCAGAAACAATTGTTTTCAGGCGAAGCCTCATCGCGGAAAAAATTGGATGAAGCCCAAACTGATTTGAATGCTTTGCATATTCACCTGAACGCTTTGTCGGAGAAACTGGACTTTTGTGGCATCAATCCGGAAGGCCTCACTGCTACAAACATCAAAAGGAACATCACTTTACATTCGCCAGTAAATGCCTTTGTTAAATCGGTTAACATTAACCGTGGCAAGTTTGTCAGCGGACAGGACGTTGTTGCTGAGCTAATCGACACAGACCACCTGCACGTAGAGCTGAAAGCATTCGAGAAGGATTATCCGTTTATCAAAAAAGGAGCATCCATAAAATTCTCAACCACGGGTTCAGAAAATAACGTGTATTCAGCACATGTGTATTTGGTTGGCAAAGCAATAGGCGATGACCGAAGCATAACTATTCACGGTCACCTCGACAACGAATCAGCAGATTTTACTCCCGGCCAATCGGTTGTTGCTTATATAAGCACTGGATCGGACTCCTTACTAAGCATTGAGAGTTCGGCAGTTTTTAGTCAGGACGGTAAAGAGTTTGTTTTTGAGGAATTGCCGAATGGACTGTTCAATATGACAGAGGTTGAAGTGATTGAAAGCGACGGGAAATATTCAGCCATCGCAGGAAATAAATTAAGCGAAAGCTCCAGAATAGTTGTTTCCGGAGTAATGTCGCTTCGCGGAATGTTGTTTAATACTGAGGAGGAATAATCATTTGACCATAAAGCAAAAAAGGCTGGCCGCATTGCGGCCAGCCTTTTAAGTATGGTAACTAAATCAATTAGTTTTTAACCAGTTTAGAAATCTCACGAGTTCCGTTTGATTCAACAGACACTGTATAGATTCCTGAAGGAAGGTTGTTTACATTCAGGTTGTGAATGAAAGCACCTTTCTGGTTGTTGATTCTGTCAGATGAAACAACACGACCCATCATGTCAGTAACAGTGATAGTGTAGTTGTCAAGGTTATTAAGAGCATCAATAGTAACTGAAGCGTTTCCTGAAGTTGGGTTAGGGTAAATTTCGATACCGTATTCACCTTCTCCGATAGTTTCTTCAGTTGAAGCAGCTTCACGACCACCGTTAGCACCACCGGCAAGATTACCGCACTGGCTAACTGCAATGATACCATCGATATCATAAGCGTCAGTAGAACCTGCACCGAAAGGAACAGTTACGTCAGTTACGCGGATGTAGTTAAGACCAGCTTCACCTGCAGGGATATTCAATTTACCATCGCGGCAAAGTGTGTTACCTGCATCATCCACAGTTGGTACTGCTTCAAGATCAAACCAGGTTGAACCGTCAACAGATCCTTCGAATCTTGCTTTTTCAGGATAGCTTGCGCAAGTACGGGCAGGATTGTCACCGAAAGTTGTTTCGTAAACATCCAGATCGTAACCGGCAACGTTAAATACTGTGTAAGGGAACTTCAAGATAACCCATCCGCTGTATCCAAGAGCGTAAAATGGATAGTTGGCAGCAGGAGTTGAAGCATCGCTCATTTGAGGCATGCCAAGCATGCGGCCTTCAATTGAACGGTTAGCCGGCACAGGAGTTCCGTTTTTACGGTTTCCTTGGTGTCTGTCAACAACCTGATTTGGAGAATTTTCACCACCTGGAATAATAGCACCACCATCACATGAGCTGTATCCAACAACGGCATCCACGTCAAAACCATCCTGGTTTGGAGCCTGGAATACCTGAAGAAGTGGGTTGGTGATATCCATAATTCTGATGTACTTAGCCCAAGAAAGAATTCCAAGGTCAAGATCAGCATTCTGGCAAATACCATCAGCAGGGCTAATCATAACCCATGCAGATTCACCGCAATCAAGTCTTTGAGCTGCCCATACAAGCGCTCTTTCTGGCCATGCAGCACATGAAGGACTTCCATAAGAAGTTTCATAAACTGTAAGGTCAGCACCTTCCAGATTACAGATAGGATCTGCAAATTCAAGAACGAGAGTTCCTGCATAACCAAGAGAAACGAATTCTACTGATGCAGAGTTGTTAGCTACTTCTCCGATATTTACATCAGGAGAACCGAGGCCACCAAGAGCATTATCTGCATTTGAACGGGTAACTCCGATTGGAGAAACACCATCAGCACGTGGCCCTTGTGAATAAGATACAACCGAAGTTGCGTAAGTCTGTGCGCTAACATTTCCGGCAAAGAAAAGTGCTGAAGCAATCAGCGGCAGACCAAAACGAGTAGTCATTTTCATAAGAATATGAGATTTAGTTAGGTTACTTGTTCAAAGATAGGTAATCTTACTTAAGACGCAAGCCTGAAGTTACATTTATTAACAAGAAATTAACAATGCAATTATCTAAAAAGGGGAATAAATATCGCCTATTAATATATACATTATACAAATTGGAATGTTAGCACAAAATGCCAGGGGCAAATAAGCTTCAAAACTTACATTTCTCAGGAATAAATCACATAGTTGTTGCATGAAAAAAGCGACAGGAGTTCCTGCCGCTTTTTGAATACATATATAATATGTAAAAATATTGCTTTTGGTATTGCTGAGTTGAATCTTTAAACCGGAAATGTTTACATACCACAATCCAAGCAATTCAATTTAGATCATTCTTTAGCATTGTAAGCTTTAACAATCTTATCCAGATCGGCTATACCCCAATTGTTTTTCTTCATCAACTCTATAATATCCTCGTCTCCTTTGAAATATTTGGCCATATCCTTTTCAAATTTTCTGTCAAAAACTTCCACTAAGTCCGGTTTACCTTTCTTCTGGAGAAAAATAGCTTTCTCATAATCAAATGCCCGGGGAGTGCTTTTCTCGGTTTTGAACCAGGCAAACAAAAGATTCAAATCTCCATCAACTACTTTCTGCATCATTACTTTGCCGTATCCATCACCTATATCAATAAATTCAAATGTCTCATTAGCGGTGCCAAATGCATCCAAACGGTCTGAGCCTAACCTTTTCTTTGAACCGGTGGCATCTACAAAATATATTTTCTCTAATCGCTCTCCGGTTTTCGTATTCAGAAAACAGATTTGACCTCTTAAAGTATCACCGCGGTTTGTTTTTGCCCAACCATCAACAAAGTCAAGTCCTTTCGAACTTTGGGCATTCATCTGAAAAGTCAATACAAGACTGCAAAGCAGTAATAGGTGTTTCATATAGATGTAAAGGGTTTGGTGAATATTGCTCAAACCTAATAGAATTGTGCCGAAGCGGCAAATTAAGATTTTAACATCACCATGAACCGCCGGCACCACCTCCTCCTGTAGAACCTCCACCAAAACCACCAAACCCTCCTCCGCCAAAGCTTCCGCCTCCGAATCCTCCTCCACCCCAGCCACGGCTGCCTCCAAAATTACCTGCAAAAGGTCCTCCGAAGGTCCTGTGATACCGGCCCCCTCGGCCGCCACCCTTGTTTGCCGACGAAAGGACAATTATGACAATAATTATTATCAGCACAATAAGGAATGGAGACAATCCTTTTCCTCCTCCTTTTTTAGGGAAGCCTTTAAAACTTCCGCTCATCATCTGGATCAGATCATCCGTTGCGAGATTCAATCCCTCGAAATACTGCTGCTTTTTAAAATTCGGCAAAATGTGGTCGTTCACAATTCTCCCGGCCGAAACATCCGGTACAAATGATTCCGCTCCATATCCCGTGTTAATAAAAACTTCACGGGGA
>JAGQVC010000012.1 GCA_020438185.1 Bacteroidota bacterium | reverse complement strand
CAAGCAAAAACCTGTTCTTTAACCTGAATCTCAGATTTTGAATTAATTTCGCCGCGGACAATATTTAACGTCCCTTTTAAGGAAAGCATATGAACTACGATTTAATTGTGATAGGAAGCGGCCCGGGAGGATACGTGGCTGCAATTCGTGCATCGCAGCTGGGAATGAAAGTGGCTGTGGTTGAACGTGATGAACTTGGTGGAATTTGCCTGAACTGGGGCTGTATACCAACCAAAGCTTTGCTGAAAAGTGCACAGGTGTTTGAATATCTGCAGCATGCGGCCGACTATGGAATTAAAGTACAGGGAGCTGAAGCTGATTTTAACGGAATGGTTCAGCGCAGCCGGGGTGTTGCCGATGGAATGAGTAAGGGAATTCAGTTCCTATTTAAAAAGAATAAAATTGAGACTATTGCCGGAAGCGGAAAGATTACCAAAGACAAAAAGGTTCAGGTGACTTCAAAAGATGGTAAAACCACCACTTACGAATCCAAACATATTATGCTTGCCACCGGAGCAAGAAGTCGCGAATTGCCCAACCTGAAACAAGATGGCAAACGTATTATTGGTTACCGTGAAGCTATGACCTTGAAAGAGCAACCCAAAACAATGGTAGTTGTTGGCTCTGGTGCTATTGGGGTTGAATTTGCGTATTTCTACAATGCAATCGGCACCAAAGTTACTGTTGTTGAATACCTTCCGAATATTGTTCCTGTTGAGGATGAGGAAGTAAGCAAACAGCTGGAGCGCTCATTCAAAAAGGCCGGAATTGGAATTATGACAGATGCTTCGGTTGAATCAGTTGACAGCTCCGGAAAAACGCTGAAAGTTAAGGTGAAAACCAAAAAAGGGGAAGAAATTCTGGAAGCTGACGTGGTTCTGTCTGCCGCAGGCGTTGTTGCCAATATTGAAAACCTGGGATTGGAAGAAGCAGGTGTTAAGACTGATAAAGGCAAAGTTGTGGTTGACCAATTCTACAACACATCGGTGAAAGGAATTTATGCCATTGGAGATATTGTTCCGGGACCTGCGCTTGCGCACGTTGCTTCTGCCGAAGGAATTATTTGTGTGGAGAAAATTGCCGGCCATAATCCGGAACCCATGAATTACGGGAACATTCCGGGATGCACTTACTGTAGTCCCGAAATCGCTTCAGTAGGAATGACTGAAAAAGCTGCACGTGAAGCCGGATATGAGATTAAGGTTGGGAAATTTCCATTCTCAGCAAGCGGTAAAGCATCCGCCGCAGGCGCAAAAGATGGATTTGTGAAAGTTATTTTTGATGCGAAATACGGCGAGTGGCTGGGATGCCATATGATTGGTGCAAATGTTACTGAAATGATTGCCGAGGCTGTTGTTGCCCGCAAGCTCGAAACCACCGGTCATGAAATAATTAAAGCGGTTCATCCGCACCCTACAATGTCTGAAGCAGTTATGGAAGCTACCGCGGCTGCTTACGGCGAAGTCATTCACCTGTAAAATACAAGAAGCCCTGAACAACGGGGCTTTTTTTTATGTGCGGAATTACCGGTTACTACAGTTTTAAGCAGAATGCCCATGATGCTGAAGCTTCTGTAAATGAAGCTATTGCGCGTATGGCCCATCGCGGGCCCGACGGAAATGGTGTATTTAGTGACGACAGGGCTGTGCTTGGACATGTGCGGTTATCGATACTTGATGTAAGCGATGCGGCTGCGCAACCATTTTATTCGCCCGACGGAGACTATGTGCTGGTTTTTAATGGTGAAATATTCAATTTTCCCGAGCTCCGCTCTGAATTGGAAAATCAGGGAACAAAGTTTATTTCTAGTGGCGATACAGAAGTTTTGCTGCACCTGATTATGCGTGAAGGCGAATCCTGCTTAAAGAAGCTGAATGGCTTTTTTGCTTTCGCTGTTTATCGAAAATCGGACGCAAGCCTTTTTATTGCGAGAGATCGTTACGGTGAAAAGCCGTTGCTTTATGCAGAAGATGAAAACGGAATTGGTTTTGGCTCCGAAATGAAAACTTTGCTTGCATTGCCGGGATTACGTGAACTGGACCGGGAATCGCTTTATAACTACCACCATCTCAACTACATCCCGGCGCCCGAAACGATTTTCAGACAAGTTAAAAAACTTGAACCCGGGCATTTCATAAAAGCGTCGTCAACAGGAATTTCAATTAAGCGCTGGTATTCTATGCCTTCCGGCAAGCCGGGAAAAGAAATTTCAACATTCGAAAAGGCATCAGAAAAGCTGGTTGAATTGATGGATTCTGCGGTTAAGCGCCGGATGATTTCGGATGTTCCGCTTGGGGCTTTTTTGAGTGGAGGAATAGATTCGTCGGTGGTAGTTGCGCTGGCATCGCGCTACACAAGCCGTTTGCATACGTTTTCGATTGGTTATGCCGATGAACCTTTATTTGACGAAACCAGATATGCCAAACTGGTGGCTCAGAAATACAATACGGACCATACGGTTTTTAGTCTCAGAAACCAGGATTTATTCGAGCATTTACACGAACTGCTCGACAAGCTGGATGAGCCTTTCGCAGATTCATCGGCGCTGGCCGTGTATATATTGAGCAAAGAAACGCGCAAGCATGTTACAGTTGCGCTGAGTGGCGATGGTGCGGATGAATTGTTTGGCGGTTACCGCAAGCACCAGGCTGAGTGGAGGATGCGCAAAGGCGGAATCGCGGCCGATACGGTTAAATTACTTGGCCCGCTGTGGAAGGCTATGCCAGGTTCAAGAAACAGCAAAGCAGGCAATCTGTTCAGAAAACTGGATAAGTTCAGCGAAGGTGCTTCAATGAGTTTGCAGGAACGCTACTGGCGCTGGTGCGGTTATGCAGACAGGTCATATTTGCAGGGTTTGTTTGCCTTTCAGGCCGATGAGGCCGAGATCAAAAGAAGAATTGAAGCATATACAGATTCCATTGGCAGCACGAACAGCATGAATGATATGCTGCGCAACGATATGCAACTGGTATTGCCCGGCGATATGCTTACAAAAGTTGATTTAATGTCGATGGCAAATAGTCTGGAGGTTCGTCCGCCATTTTTGGATGTTGAAGTGGTTGATTTTGCGATGGGCCTTCCGGCCGATTACAAGGTTAATGGCTCCGGTCGCAAACGTATTGTTCAGGATGCATTCAGACATCTGTTACCACCCGAACTTTACAACCGCCCTAAACAGGGCTTCGAAGTCCCGTTACTTAAATGGTTCAGAGAAGAGCTTGATTCATGGATCTTTGGTGAATTACTGGAAACCGGATTTGTAAAAAAGCAAGGATTATTCAGGCCGGAGGCCTTGCAACAACTACGAAACCAACTGCATTCCACATCGCCGGGAGATGCAACGGCCAGAGTGTGGGCTCTTATTGTTTTTCAATGGTGGTGGCGTAAGTGGATGAAATAAAGTTAAATTTGTAAGAGACAGACACAGGAGATGCCGAGAGTACTCAGAATTATTAACCGTTTCAATCTGGGCGGGCCAACGTATAATGCGGCCTACCTTTCGAGATACATGCCACCTGAGTTTGAAACATTGCTGGTTGGCGGTGAAAAGGATGATACTGAAGACAGCTCTGAATTTATTGTCAAAAATCTGGGTTTAAATCCGGTCATTATTCCTGAAATGAAGCGGGAAATCGACCTGAAAAACGATTATGAAGCATACCGGAAAATGGTAAACATAATTCGTGATTTTAAGCCGGATATTGTGCACACACATGCTTCTAAGGCAGGAACAATCGGGCGGCTGGCCGCCGCAAACATGAATGTACCTGCAATCGTACATACGTTTCACGGACATGTTTTTCATTCGTATTTCGGAAAGATGAAAACGGTGATGTACAAGAACATTGAGCGTAATCTGGCTCGCAGAAGTTCAACCATCATCGCGATTAGCGAAAAACAGAAAACGGAGTTATGCCTGGTTCACCGCATATGTAAACCCGACAAAATCAAGGTTATACCACTGGGATTTGATCTTTCGCGTTTTAATGAAAACAAGGATGAAAAGCGCAAAGTTTTCAGAGACAGGTATAAGCTGACAGATGATGAAATTGCCATTGGCATTATCGGACGAATCGTCCCGGTAAAGAATCACAAGCTATTTCTGGAAGCTACAAAGGAGGTATTGCAGAAAACGAATCAAAAGCTACGCTTTTTTATTATTGGCGATGGAGAAGACAGATTGAGAGTAGAAGCGATGGCAACGGAGCTTCAGCTTGATTTTGCTGATGCAACCATTTCGGATGCAATAAAGCCTCTTACTTTCACCTCGTGGATCAAGGAAATAGATGTCGCTCTGGCAGGTCTCGACATAGTTGCGCTAACCTCATTAAATGAGGGAACACCGGTTAGTCTGATTGAGGCGCAGGCTGCAAACAAACCTATTGTAACAACCAATGTAGGAGGAATAGAGAATGTGGTGATTGAAGGAGTGACAGCATTGTTGTCGCATTCAAAAACAGACGCCTCCCAGTTTGCTGCGCAGCTTCTGGAGCTTACCGAATCTGTTGAAAAACGGTATGAAATGGCCCGTGTAGGATGGGACCATGTTAAGAACAAATTCCATTATACAAGGCTTGTACGCGATATGACTGAGCTGTATTACGAATTACTTGATCCTGTTTACAACAGTGTTGGAACAGACCCACGTGAGGCGTAAATTAATTTAATAGATTTGCAGCGTATGAGAAAAGGCTTGTTCAGGCGCTTCACTTTGTGGATTTTGACATTGGTGTTTTTCACGCTTGCTTCATGTAATAACCGCGCAATCATGTTTCGCGCTAAACCAAATTTTCAGTACAGTGATATTGCTGAACTTAAGATTAACACTGAGTACAAGATTGGTGTTAACGATGAAATAACAATAAGTGTATCATCGAATCAGGGTGCTTCGATGATTGAAAACGGCGATCGGTCGGACCGGGGGCAGCTGGCTGTTGTTGTTGATTTTGATGGAACACTTAAAATGCCATTACTGGGAAGAATTTCAGTCAATGGCTTAACCGTAAATGAAGCGGAATTGCTTCTGGAAGAGCAATACAAGCGGTTTTTGGTTGACCCTTACGTTCATATAGAGGTTACAAATAAAAGGGTGATATTATTTCCTGGCGTTGGAGGATCGGCAAGGGTTATAAATTTAAAAAATAAAAACACCACACTAATTGAAGCACTGGCGCAAAGCGGTGGTGTGAACCTTCAGGGTAAATCGAATAAAATCAAGATTTTCAGAAAAGCTCCAAATGGAGATTTGAAGATTTATAAGATTAATCTTTCAAAAATCGAGTACGTTGAGGACAGCCAGATCATTCTGCAAAGTAATGATGTGGTTTATGTTGAACCAAGAAACGATCTGCTGCAGAATTTTGCTCAGCGGGCAACCGGTTATTTCTTTGTGCTTAATACCTTGTTGCTGATTAATAATTTGGTGAAATAAGATGGTTGAACGGAAGATTTCCAATCTGAATGACGAATTTGACCTGAGATTATTTCTAAAGGTTGCAAGAAAAAACATCGCCTGGATAGTTCTATTCTTTGTGATTTCGTTTTTGATGGCATTCCTGTACTTAAGGTACACCTATCCGATTTACGAAGCCAAATCAATTATTCAAATAGGACTTGCCGACAAAAACTCAAGGATGATTCTGAGTGATGTTAGCATGAAGCCATTAAAAGGTGACCTGCCATCGAAAATTGAGCTTTTGCGTTCAAATACCTTTATTGGCAGGGTTTTAGGCAAGCTGCCGCTTGATGCCAGTTATTATCAGATTGGAAGCGTGCTCAATTACGAGATGTACCGGACCAGTCCGTTTGAGCTTGAATACCGGAGTCCGATTAATGAATTGTACAACGTTCCTGTTTATTTTTCATTTCTGGATGAGAAAAATGTAACGCTGACAGTAAATCTGAACAACAAAGAGAATGTTTACCGATTAAAAACCGGCGTTTGGGAAAGACTTCCCATAATTGATTCACTCAAGGTCAATATCAGAAACATCCAGAAAATAAGGGATGACATGTTGGGGATTAATGAGAACCCTTATTATGTCATCATTCACAAAAAAGAGAATCTGGTTCGGGAATATTCGGCCAATATTGAGATTTCGGCCGAGAACGAGGCTGCCGGGACAATAAAGGTGCTTTTTTATGAAAGAAATCCTGAAAAAGCTTCTGATATCTGTAACACCATTGCAGAGGAATTCAAAGCGTATGATATTGAAAAACAGGCCGAGAGTTCCAACAACACGATAAGGTTCATCGACAATCAGCTTAAAACAATTTACGATAAGCTTTACGACAGTGAAGTGGAGCTTCAGAATTTCAAAACCCGGAACAGGCTGGACGATGAGACTCCTCTACCCGACTTTGGTTCCCGGATTAATGACCTGGAGTCGGATTACAACAGACTTGAATTACAGGAAGCGACGCTCGAAACAATACAGGATGCTATTGATACCCGCCAGGATATTGATGTATACAAACTTGTTTCTCTTCTGGCAGGAACTACATCGCAGGGCTTGCTCAATTCGATGCTTACCGATTTGAGGCAATTAATGTCGAGGCGAGAAAAATTGCTTTACTCAAAAACCGAAAGCAGTGCCGAAGTTTCTCAAATTGATTATGAAATTGAAATCCAGCGAAAGCTGTTAATTGAAGCGGTGCTTTCTGTAAAGAAAAGTATCAATGATCAAAAAGCTGAAATTCAGAATCGCATTGATGCTTATGAAGATGAATTAAAAAGAAGCGCACTCAATTTTGATAAAATAGAATTCATTCGTCTGTCGAAGCTGAATGAAATTACCCAAAGCTATTATAACAGGCTGGTAACAATTAAATCAGAATTGACGATTTCCAACGCCGGTATTACGTCAGAAAACACCGTGCTTGAAGCTTCTTCCACTCCGGCTGCACCTTATTTTCCCTCCCGAAGGCTTGTGGCGCTTAGTGCATTTCTGGGTTGGATCATTGTAAGTTTAGCGCTTATTGTAATCAGGTATCTGTTCTACAATGAAATCACCTCGCTGAACGAGATTATGAAATATCTCGAGGTACCTGTATTGGGAATTGTTCCGAATTACAAGGATGTGATTCCTATTTCGCAGTTGATTGTTGACAAGAAACCTAAATCGATAATTGCAGAATCCCTGCGTTCAATCCGTTCGAATCTGGAATTTCTCTCGAATCGGGAAGGACCTAAAGTTCTGGCGATTACTTCCACGATTTCCGGAGAAGGTAAAACATTTGTGGCTCTAAACCTGGCTGGTATCATAGCATTTTCCGAGAAACGAGTTCTGATTATTGACCTTGACATGCGTAAACCAAAAATCCATGTTGGATTTGGTGTGCCCAATGACAAAGGAATGAGTACAATCCTGATTAACAGGAATACCATAGAGGATTGTGTATTTAAATCCAGCTTAAATAATCTGGATTTCATAACCGCCGGGCCGATTCCACCTAACCCGTCCGAGCTTATCATAAGCGCAAGAATGCTGGAAGTACTGGAAGAATTAAAACAAACCTACGATGTGATTGTGATTGACAACCCTCCTGTTGGTATTGTTACCGATGGTATTCGCGTGATTAAGCTTGCCGACTATCCGGTTTATGTGTTCAGGGAGAATTTCTCCAAAAGGAATTTCGTGCAAAACGTTAAGAAACTCATTCGCGATAACAACATTCAGAACCTGTCTATTATTTTGAACTCTGTTGACATTAAGAAATCCGGATACGGATACAGCGGTGTTTACGATTACGATTACGGATATGGATACGGCTATGGATTTGGTTATTACGACGAAGATATCAGACGCGAGAAGTTCAGTATTAAAGAGTTTTTCAGGAGGTTGATCAGTAAATAATTTTATGCAGTTCGAAAACACTTTCATTCCGGGACTAGTTGTTATTTATCCCAGAGTATTTGAAGATCCGAGAGGATATTTCTTCGAATCATACAATCGGGCAAAGTTTGTAAATGCCGGAATTGCAGATGATTTTGTGCAGGACAACCAAAGCCTTTCAGAAGCGGGTGTTTTACGTGGAATGCATTTTCAGCAGCCGCCTCATGCACAATCTAAATTGGTTCGCGTAATCAGAGGTTCTGTTCTGGATGTAGTGGTGGATATCCGCAAAGGCTCCCCTACTTATGGAAAGCACTATTCGATTGAATTAAGTGAAGAAAACAAAACCATGTTGTACATTCCGATTGGATTTGCGCATGGTTTTCTGACCCTGAAAAATGAAACCCTGTTTTCTTATAAATGTGGTGATTTATATAATAAAGATGCAGAACAGGGAATTATGTGGAATGACCCGGCACTTGAAATTGAGTGGAATATTGAAAATCCTGTCCTTTCCGAAAAAGACAAAACAAATGTCTTGTTAAAGGACTTTGACTCACCGTTTATATTTTAAATAAACAGCACTGATGATAGACCTTTCCCTGTTTTCACTTCCTGTTATTTATCTTGTATTTTTTACGGCAATGTTGCTTGCATCACTTTCCATCAATGGACTGCTGTTAAAATTCTCGACTAACCTGGGAGCTAAAAATCAGGTGCAACAGGTAAGATGGGCTTCTACTACCAAACCCGCTTTCGGGGGAGTTTCATTTTATATCATCTTTCTGGGTTCCATTGTTTTTTATGCCATTTTTTTCGGGAATCAGGAAATATTGCTGAACGCCAAATTCCTTGGATTAACTACGGCTTCTTCGCTTGGATTCATGATGGGCCTTGCCGATGACGCATACAATACGAAGCCTTTCCTGAAATTTGTCGTGCAATTTTTATGTGCAATCATCTTCATCTTCACGGGTAATGTAATTCAAACATTTCCCTGGGAATGGCTGAACATGGTGCTTACATTCCTCTGGGTTGTTGGCATGATGAATTCGGTGAATATGCTGGACAATATGGATGGAATTACGGCCAGTGTTTCACTCATTATTTGCGGCGGTGCCGCGATGATTCTGATTTTCGGGGAACATTATACCGGAATAGATCTGGTTTTACTTGTAGGTATTATGAGCTCCATTGCAGGGTTCTTATATTATAACTGGAATCCTTCACGCATGTATATGGGCGATAGCGGCAGTCAGTTTCTCGGAACATTTCTGGCTGGTATTGGAATAACCTACTTCTGGAATGCGCCCGATTATCATGGTGCCTTTATTGCCGAAAAGCAAATTCTTATTGTGGCGCTCATGTTTATTGTGCCACTTAGCGATACAACTACCGTTTCAATAAACCGACTCATGAGAGGTCAGTCGCCATTCGTTGGGGGCCGAGATCACACCACGCATCACCTCTCATACATGGGATTGAGCGACCGGCATGTTGCCATGCTTTTAATTCTGATATCGGTTTTTTCAATGGCCGTTGCAGTGCTGATTATCAATAATATTGAAACCTGGACTTTAAGTCATACGTTAATTTTCGGGGTACTATTTTTGTTGATAGGAGGTTCGCTTTATGCGACAACCAAAATCAGCAAACCCAAACCAAAAGCGTGAATAAAAAATTCCTGAAATCGCTGCTGCCACTGCCTTCGGCAGGATGGAAAATTTTAATATCACTGGTGTTTCTTTTTTCGTTGCTGGGAATAAACCGTTTATTTAATTATTCTGCACGCATCGAAACAAATGACGATTTGTATCAGAAATACTTCAACGATAATTACAAAATTTTTGCTGTAAATATTCCGGCCGACCTCAACTTCGCCGGTGAACCAGTGCCTTTGCAGGATTTTGAAGTGCGCGAGAGAATTGACCGGGAATTTTTGGTTAATACATATTGGCAATCTTCAACGCTGCTGCTTGCTAAACGGGCCAACAGGTGGTTTCCTGTAATCACACCAATTCTCAAGAGAAATGGAATTCCTGAAGACTTCAAATACCTGGCTGTTGTAGAAAGTGGTTTTTTGCACGGGGTTTCATCCCGCGGAGCGGCAGGGTACTGGCAGTTTATACCCGGAACGGCCGAAGCTTATGGTTTGAGGGTTGATGACGCGATTGATGAGCGTTACCACGTAGAAAAATCAACTGAAGCAGCATGTAAATTCTTCAAGGAAGCGTATAAAAATTTACAAAACTGGACCCTTGTTGCAGCCGCTTATAATATGGGCCTCACAGGTGTACAAAGGCAATTAACCAGGCAGCAGGTTAATTCGTATTACGATTTATTGCTCAACGATGAAACGGCACGCTACGTTTTCAGAGTGCTGGCCATGAAAGAGATTCTGAGTAATCCCCGGCAGTATGGTTTCGTTTTCAGAAAGAAAGATTTGTACCCGCCAATTCCTGTAAAGAAAGTCGAAGTGGATACAAGCATCAAAAATTTGCCAGCTTATGCAGAACAGCTGGGCTTGAATTACAAGTTGCTGAAATATTTCAATCCATGGATCAGGACTGATGAATTGATACTTAAGGCAGGTGAGAAATTTACTTTATCGATTCCTGCCGAAAGTGTTAAAGATTACAATTTGCTTATGCGAATGGCCGATGCAGAAATGCCATCTTCGGGAATTCCCTATACCGAAGGGGACTCACTGAGGTAAAGCCGGATTAAACCAGATAACCGAATTTCCGGTGTCGTACTCATTTTCTTCCCAAAGCGTATTTCCGGGGTCCAGAATCCAGTTGCCATCAACTATAAATTTGTATTTGTATTTACCCGGTTTCAGAAACAGGTGAAATGTCCATTCACCATTTTCCCTTTTCATTTTGTAGTTCTGCTCATCCCAATTATTGAACGAGCCTGTGAGAATTACACTTTTGGCCTGAGGAAACTGCTTTAAAATAAAAGTGTAATTAGGTTCGAAAATAAGCAGTGAATTGAAGCCTCCATTGTAATCGTCAACTTGCATTAAGTTCTCCGGATCTTGAATCCACTTGCCATCAACAATAAATTTGTATTGATAATTTCCGGGTGCTAATACATAATCCAGCTTCCATTCACCATTACTCTGAACCATTAAAAGTTCAGCAGGATTCCAGTTATTAAATTCGCCCGCAACATAAACTGCGTGTGCGTCGCTATATCCTTTGAGGCTGAAGTGGACCGGTTTACCAATTTCAAGAATTGAATTATTCCCACCATTTCCGTCGCTTACTTTCCGCCTGGCGGCGGGATCTTCAAACCAGTCACCATCGGCAACGAACTTATACTGATAGGTTCCGTTAACTAAATACACCGGTAATTCAAACTGGTGCCCGGTAACCTTATTCATTCGGATTTCCTTAGGGTTCCAGTTATTAAAACTTCCTGCCAGATATACCTTTCTCGCACCTTCGGCAGTACTGAAACTGAACACATGATTGCACATGTAAAGCACAGAATTGTAATCGTTGTACCCATCTTCTTCTTTCAGCTCATTACCGGTATCGTAAACCCATTTTCCGTCCACAACAAATTTGTATAAGTGTTTTCCGGGCGGCAGCCCGATTTCTGCAATCCAGAAAGCGCCACTTTTTTGCATGGGAACCGCCTGAGTTGACCAGTTATTAAAAGAGCCTGACAGGTAAACCTGAGAAGCGTTCTCATATCCGGAAAGCTCGAAACGGATTGTTGAATCTGATATTTGTCTGAAAGATTGTTTGCCAATCGGGTTGTAGCCAATACTACCATCCATGACGGGAATTCCCGGTTGCCGGTCCGACATAAACATTTCTCCCCAAAACCAGCCGTTTGATTTATCGGATGAAAAGTCAGCTACCGGCTCAAGCCGTCTTCTGAGCTCGATTCCTTTTTTGCCTTTATCTTTAACAACCCAACCCATCCTGGCAAAAACATCCCAATCACGATTATGAACGGCTGTAATCATCTCGGGGACCTCTATGCCATAAGCTTTAAACAGGGAATCGGGAAAACCATCCAGATATTCAGGGTAAAAATGGATAATCATTTCATTGTCCGAAAAGCTGATTTTAGGCAATTTATCCGCTGATTGCGCCAGGGCAGGCGCAGCTGTGGCAAACAACATGATCAGGATTGCCAGAATCTTTCTACACTTATTGTTACTTATCCTTCCCATATGTATATGGACCTGTTGTACTGATTAATGGAAATAATTCCGGTATTCAAAAATTCATAACCCAACATGCCGTCGATATGAGTTTGATACAAGCTACTCAAACCATTGAGGTTTGCTACGGTTACCGGTATCCGCCGAAGGCGTAATGAACCCAGTTGAATATTACTAAGATAACCGGTTGCAACCTCGATAGTTTTACCACCAGAACCGTTGAGCCTGGCTGTGCTTTTGAGCGTAAAAGACTCAAATACCTTTTTTGAAGCACCGGAATGCAGAATACAGCTTTCGGCGCCGGTATCGATATAAAACCTAATTCTCTTATTGTTAATCCGCCCGTTCAGAATCAATAAACCATTCTCGTTCTCAAGTTGCAGAGAGTGGGCTGGTGCAACCTGATGCAAGGAGTCGGTTTTGATTAATTGTCCATTCCTGTTCAGCCGGTGAATGCTAACAACATTCTCCCTTAAATTAATCTGTAACTCAAGGTACTTGAATAGATTAAGACCTAGCAAACCCAGAATTCTAACACCTTTCTTTTCTTCGAGATGTCCAAGATTTATGCGGTCTGCATCCACATTTCTGAAAAGTATTCCACCAAAATCAAGCGAATCAACTCTAACCTGTTCTCCCTGCCCGGCACGTCCCGTAATTCCGGCCGCGTAAACTTCACCGTATGTATTGAGTTTACGGAAGTACGTTGTGTTTAAAACAAGATGAGGAGCACCGGTGTCCAGAATAAAATTACCTCTCACCCCATCAACCATAACCTCAAGCAGAATAAGGTTTCCGGCTCTTTTTAAAGGTAGTGTGAGACTTTGAATTTCACCTTCCGGAACCGGATCCGGATACATCGAAATTGCCGGGTTTTTCTTCTTTCGCTGCACATCACTGCTGTTTATATCCGGCTGAAAGCCGAAAGCAAAACAAAGCAGGAAAATGAGGGCAGAATGCATATTGATTTCAAATGTACAAAACGAAAGCGGCAATTACTTGTTCATAGTTACCAAGCCGTTAAAATGACTAATTTCGCCGATTGTTTATCCATGTCAAAAGCTTCAGTTCAGGAAGAATCATATATTGAAATTTACGGGGCGCGGGAGCACAACCTGCGCAACATTGATTTACACATTCCCCGGAATAAACTGGTTGTAATAACCGGATTAAGCGGTAGTGGCAAATCGTCTATCGCCTTCGATACCATTTATGCCGAAGGACAGCGCCGCTACATTGAAAGTTTCTCGGCTTACGCACGTCAGTTTCTTGGTAGCATGGAGCGTCCCGACGTGGATAAGATAACCGGATTAAGTCCGGTGATTTCGATAGAACAAAAAACAACCGGAAAAAATCCACGCTCAACCGTAGGTACCATAACAGAAATCTACGATTTCATGCGTTTGCTGTTTGCCCGTGCCGGGGAAGCTTTCTCGTATAATACCGGCGAAAAAATGGTGAGGTATTCGGAACAGCAAATTCTGGATCTCATTCTTAAGGACTACGACAAGGCAAGAATAAGTCTTCTTGCGCCGGTTATTAAAGGAAGAAAAGGTCATTACCGGGAACTGTTTGAGCAAATCCGAAAATCAGGATTCCTGAAGGTTCGTGTTGATGGAGAAATTCGCGACATCACGTTCGGAATGAAGCTGGATCGTTATAAAGTTCATGACATTGAGGTAGTAGTTGACCGAATTGAAGTCGCATCCAATCAAAAACAGCGTGTGCTGGATTCACTGAAACTGGCCATGAAATATGGTAAAGGTTCTATGATGGTGCTTGATGCGGACTCCGGTGAGGTCAGGCATTTCAGTAAATTTCTGATGTGCCCGACAACGGGAATTTCATATGATGAGCCGGCGCCCAATCTGTTTTCTTTCAATTCGCCTTACGGAGCCTGTCCGCATTGCCATGGTTTAGGAAAAATTGCCCGGGTTGATTTGAATAAAATCATTCCGGACCCGAAAAACTCCATTAAAAAGGGAGGAATTGTTCCGCTTGGGGAATACAAAAACAGCTGGATTTTCGCTCAGGTTGAAGCAATTGCCGATAAATACGGATTTAAACTCAGCGATCCGATTGAAGATATTGATGAAGCTGCACTTGACGCAATTCTTTATGGAACGGAGGAAATTCTGAAGATTAAGAATCCCCAGTACAATGCCGGCGGATATGCAATGCAGTTTACAGGTATCGTCAATTTCATTTCTGAGCAACACGACGATAACAATAGTGAAGGGGCAAAATCGTGGGCGAAAGAATTCATGAACGATGTGGAATGTCCCGAATGCCATGGCGACCGGATTAAAAAACAGGCTCTTTGGTTCAAAATTGCCGGCAAGAACATTGCCGAGCTGGCCAGGCTCGATATTACCGATTTGCAAGCCTGGTTCGCTGATGTCGAGAATCACATGCACGATCGCCAGTTAGCCATTGGCCGCGAAGTGGTTAAGGAAATCACCACGCGCATTGGTTTTTTAATGGATGTAGGCCTTGATTACCTTACGCTTAACCGCAGTGCAGGCACCCTGTCGGGTGGAGAATCACAACGAATTCGTCTTGCAACGCAGGTAGGATCCAAACTCGTGGGCGTACTTTATATTCTCGATGAACCCAGTATAGGATTGCACCAGCGGGATAACGTACGCTTAATTCAGGCACTTAAAAACCTGCGTGATTCGGGCAATTCAGTCATTGTGGTTGAGCACGACAAGGATATGATTATGGCGGCCGACCATGTGATAGATGTTGGTCCGGGCGCGGGTGTGCTGGGCGGAAAAATTGTTGCTCAGGGGGCGCCCGCAGATTTGTATTCGGGCAATTCGGTTACAGCTCAGTATTTACGATCTGACCGTAACATTGACATCCCGGCGGAACGCCGGAAAGGA
>JAGQVC010000128.1 GCA_020438185.1 Bacteroidota bacterium | reverse complement strand
ATGTACTGTTCGCGACAAACGGATCGATTGCCGCGGAACTCGGTGACCGTTCGCTTGTAAATCCGGGTCAGATAAATACCGGCAGACAAAGGGGAAACCAGACAAACCGAGACTGGTATTCTTTTGCAGGCCTTACCATTACGTATAAAATCGAGCCGAAAAGACCTGAATGTGCGGCTTATAAATAAGTTAACCCCCTTTTAGAAAAATAAGATGCAAAAAATACTCGCAATTTTGATTTCGACATTTTCATGCATAGTTGCTGCCGGACAGATTGACATCAAGGAAATCAATAAATCCTTTGTTAAAATTTCTGAAGGACTTTATGCTTCAAAATATGAAGTTTCGAACATGCAGTATTTGACTTATTTAAACTACCTCAGACAATCTGATGATTCAAGTTTGTTGGCCTTAGCTCAAATAGATACTTCAAATTGGAATAGAAGCGCCGCGTTTAATGAGCCTTATGTTCATTATTATCACAGCCACCCGGCTTATCAAAATTATCCGGTTGTGAATATTAGTTATGAAGCGGCAAATAAGTATTGTGAATGGTTGACGAAACAATACAATGCTGCTTCCGGGAAGAAATTTGAAAAAGTACTTTTTCGACTGCCAACTGAAAAAGAATGGATAACAGCAGCACAGGCAGGTGATAATAATGCAATGTACCCTTGGAAAGGAGAATATTTGCGCAATAAATCGGGTCAGGTTTTGTGTAACTATAAGCGAGAAATGACTGACACATTGGCTATTGAAGGAAAAAACATGGCAAGTGCAGATGTAACTGCTCCTGTGAATTCATATTGGAAAAACAGTTACGGGCTATTTAATATGAGTGGAAACGTAGCTGAAATGGTTGATGAAAAAGGAATTGCAAAAGGAGGTAGCTGGCTGTATGGTCCTGAGTTTTTGAAGGTTGATCAGGTGCAGGAATATGATGGAGATGCTCAGACCTACATTGGTTTTAGGTACTTTGTTGAGATTATAGAAAATTGATCATCGACGAATTCAGTATAGCTATTTTTCGGGTCTATGGCTGAAAACTGTTAATGTTTGGATTTATAATTCGTTCGCTGGTTTTCATTTCCAGAACAAATCCCCCGAACAAACAGCTAACCCGGGACAGACAAACGCTTATCATTCAATATATTACCTATTATTTTCCGGAGCCAATCAATAGACCAATAAAAGGTTTTGCGAATCGTTCTATCTTTGCAATCTTCATACGCCGGCTTTGCCGGCGATTTGATTTAATATGGCAATTAAGGAGGACATTCAGATTTCATCATTACCTGCTCACATAGCAGTAATCATGGATGGAAACGGACGATGGGCAAAAGCCCAGGGTAAGCTCAGAACTTTTGGACACGAAAGCGGTGTTAAGGCTGTACGAGACACCGTTGAAGCATGCGCAGAGCTCGGTGTTTCTTATTTGACCTTGTATGCGTTTTCTACCGAAAACTGGAACCGACCCAAGTTTGAGATAAACGCCCTGATGACGTTGCTGGTTTCTACCATTGCCGGCGAAACCAAAACCTTGATGGATAATAATATCCGGTTGGATACAATCGGCGACACGAATGCCTTACCTTCAAAAGCACGAAGAGAACTTGAGGAAGCCAAAAAGAAAACCGCATCCAATACCAGAATGACTCTGGTGCTTGCATTATCTTACAGCTCCAGATGGGAAATAACAAAAGCAGTTAAGGAAATCTCCGAAAAGGTTAAATCCGGTGATTTATCTCCAGAAAATGTCAACGAACAATTAATTGCGTCACACCTCAATACTGCCGGGATGCCGGATCCGGAATTATTAATCAGAACATCAGGAGAGCATCGTATCAGTAACTTTTTGCTTTGGCAAATCTCTTATGCTGAGTTGTACTTCACCGACAAACTTTGGCCTGACTTCAGAAGGGAAGACTTATACGATGCAATTATTTCATTTCAGCAGAGAGAACGTCGGTTTGGCAAAACCAGTGAACAAATAAAGACCGTTTGATTTTGATTTTAAGGAAATTACTCCCACTCGTTCTACTTATCTCCACCATCGCAGTTCAGGCACAAATTAGTCTGGGTGATGCTTTGAAGAATATATCATACAGCTCGCCCAAAGAGTACGAGATTGCATCCATTTCATTTATTACAAAGGACAGCAGTGTTCTTGACCAAAACATACTCAGGCTGTTAACTGGCCTGCAGGTGGGTCAGAAAGTGATGATTCCGGGGGATCAGATAAGCAATGCAATAACGTCTCTGTGGAAACAAGGATTATTTACGGGAATATCCGTAAATGCTTCAAAAATTGAAGCTGATAAAATTTTTCTTGAAGTGGAATTAACGGAAAGGGCAAGATTGTCTCGTTTTCGTTTCACGGGTGTTAAAAAAAATGAAGCCGACGATTTGAGAGAAGCCGTGAGATTGATTCGGGGCAAACCAATTAACGAGAACCTGCTGGTAACAACAAGGCAAACTGTTCTTGATTATTTTGTTGACAAAGGTTTCATGGATGTTGAAGTGAAGGTGAGTTCACAACCGGATACCATTCCCGGCGGAGGAGAATTACTTAATATAGAAATTCAGAAGAACCGCAGAATCAAAATCCATAAGATTCGCATTAATGGCAATGAGCAGATTGCTGACGGCAAATTGAAAAGAAAAATGAAAAACACCAAGGAGAACCCCTGGTGGAGCATTTTTACAACTTCTAAATACATGGAAGAAAACTTTATCGATGACCAGAAGAAAATATTAAATCTGTATTACGATAAAGGTTACAAGGATGTGACAATTGTTAAAGACACGGTTTACCGCTACGATAAAAAGAGAATAAATGTAGAACTGACTATTGAAGAAGGGAACAGGTATTATTTCAGGAATATCAGCTGGGTCGGGAACACCAAATACACTTCCAAGCAGCTGGGTGACATTCTTGGAATAAAGAAAGGCGACGTTTACAATCAGGCAAATCTGGAGCAAAACCTTTTTATGAATGCCTCAGAATCAGATGTTTCCTCCCTATATATGAATGATGGACATCTCTTCTTTCAGGTAACACCGGTAGAGACATTTGTTAAAGGAGATTCGGTGGATATTGAGATGAGGATCTATGAAGGAAAACAAGCCCGGATTAACAGAGTTACAATAGTTGGAAACGACAAAACCAACGATCATGTAATTTTAAGAGAGATCCGAACCAGACCTGGACAATTATTCAGGCGTTCTGATATTATCCGGACTCAAAGGGAGCTTTCCCAGCTTGGATATTTCGACCCTGAAAAAATGGGGGTTAATCCCATGCCAAATCCACAGGACGGTACAGTAGATATTGAATACCAGGTCGAAGAAAAACCTTCAGATCAGCTACAGTTGTCGGGAGGCTGGGGGGCCGGAAGGCTTATCGGAAACCTGGGTCTGGCTTTTAATAACTTTAGCGCAAGCAAGTTTTTTAAGAAAAGTGCCTGGAGGCCTCTACCTTCGGGGGACGGACAAAGGCTTTCTATAAACGCCTCATCCACCGGGCGGGCGTTTCAGAGCTATAATTTGTCGTTCACCGAGCCCTGGCTCGGTGGAAAAAAACCAAATTCCCTTACAATTACAGCTTACCATTCTCTGTTTGGAAACGGAGCACCTAAGAATGATCCCAATCTAAGTCTTACCAAAAACACCGGTATTATTCTGGGTTATGGTCGAAGACTCAAATGGCCGGATGACTTCTTTACCTATCAGGCCTCACTAAGCTATCAATATTATGAGCTGATAAACTCAACTGCATTTGTGCTTTCGAATGGCTTTGCCAACAACTTTAGTATAACTAATACCTTCTCGAGGAATTCCATTGATCAGCCTATTTATCCTAAATCAGGTTCAAACATTAGTCTTTCGGTTCAGGTAACCCCGCCTTATTCCATATTAGCCGGTATTCCCCCTGAAGAACTAATCACAGATCAGCAAAAATACAAGTGGGTTGAGTTTCACAAATGGAAGTTTGATGCACAATGGTTTACTCCCCTGTCCAAAAACAAGAATACACTTGTGCTCATGACCCGGGCAAATTTTGGATTCCTTGGATTGTACAACAGGAACAAAGGCCTCGCGCCGTTTGAGCGTTTCAGATACGGTGGAACAGGATTGAGCGGATTAACCTTTGGAGCGCAATTCCTGGGTGCTGAAATTGTTGGTCTCAGAGGCTATGATGATGGTTCTATTTCCGGACAGACCGGCAGCGATGCTCCAATTTACAACCGTTATACGATGGAGTTGAGATTCCCGATATCATTAAATCCTTCTGCAACTGTTTTCGCACTTGCATTTGCTGAAGGAGGTAACGCCTGGAGTAGCTTCAATGATTTCAATCCATTTAATATTAAACGGTCTGCAGGTGTTGGGGTAAGAGTTTTCCTCCCAATGTTCGGACTGCTAGGTCTTGATTACGGGCGTCGTTTTGATGATATACCCGGATATTCCGGTATGGCGAAAGGCCAATTTCACTTCATAATCGGACAGAACTTCAATTAATAAAACCTGGTTTATTAGATTTCATGTGCTTTGCACGATTGTTGCCTTTTGCAGGAAAACCCATAGATAAATGTTTACTTTTGCACCTTCAATTCAACCGGTTATGAAAAAAATCCTGTTAACCTGTTTATTGTTACTGGCTGGAATAGAATTCCTGCCGGCACAAAAATTCGCATATGTGGATACTCAATACATTCTTGAGAATCTCCCCGAGTATAAATCTGCTCAGCAGCAACTGGACCGGATATCGATTCAGTGGCAAAAAGAAATCGAGGCCAAGTTCGCTGAAATTGATAAAATGTATAATGATTTCCAGGCTGAAGCGATTCTGTTAACTGACGATATGAAGCGCAAACGTGAGGAAGAAATAATTGACAAGGAGAAAGCAGCCAAGGAGCTTCAAAAACAGAGATTTGGTAAAGGTGGTGACTTGCTTCAGAAGCGACAGGACCTCATTAAACCTGTTCAGGACAAAATTTATAATGCTATTAAAGAAATCGCTACTCAAAAAAACTACGCCGTAGTGTTTGACAAATCAAGCGACCTGACAATGCTTTTCACAAATCCCAAATATGATATTTCAGATCAGGTTCTGGAAGATATGGGATATACGCCTGGTCAAACTGACGACAGTGATGATTCAGATCTTAATAAAAAACAATAACTAACTAATACGCATGAAGCGAAATATTTTTTTCTCACTGCTGGCAGTGCTAATGCTGCAAACTGCAACTTTTGCCCAATCAAAGAACAAGTTTGGTCATGTTAATTCAGCTGAATTACTCAGTTTGATGCCGGAAAGAAAGGTTGCGGCGGCTGAAATGGATTCAATCACACAGTCTGTTCAAAAACAGCTGGAAGAAATGATGAATGAATACAGAGCTAAGCAGGAAAAATATGTGGCCGAGTCACCCAAAATGTCTGAATTGCTAAAAAAAGATAAGGAAGAAGAGTTGAACTCACTGGCTAATCGAATTCAGAACTTCCAGCAGCAGGCTCAGAGCACTCTTGAGGATGAAGAGCAAAGACTCATTAACCCAATAATAGATAAGGCAAAAAAAGCAATTGAGGATGTGGCTAAAGAAAATGGTTACACCTACATCTTTGACACTTCAGTTGGTGCTTTGATATTCTGGGAAGAGTCCGACAATATTCTGAATCTCGTAAAGAAAAAGCTCAATCTTCCCTGACAGGTTAACAATATTTATCTTTCTAAAAGCAATCCAATGGATTGCTTTTTTTATTCTTGCG
>JAGQVC010000127.1 GCA_020438185.1 Bacteroidota bacterium | reverse complement strand
AATAAACTTCTTAAGGCCCTTACCTATTCCATATATCAGACTATCCTTCGAAAACTGCTTAATTATTGACATACTGTTTTAATAGCGTTCAAATAATCTAATGAAGTTTTTTCAGAAATTGATTGCCATGAATAGTACTTCAAGGCTGTATCCCGCGTGAGCGGAAAAGTGCTGTTACCTGACAAAATAGCGCGTAATGCACTTTCCAAATCTGGCTGATTATCGGTAAAGACGCCAACCTTGTGTCGGTCTTCAGCAGGAAAGCACTTTAATGTGCTGCCAACAACCGGAGTATTACAAAGCATAGATTGTACAGGCAACATTCCCAGGCCTCCAAACAAATGAGCCGTGTCCAGTAACGGGAGCGAATAGGCATTAGCTGCACTTAACCAGATTGCCACTTCATGCTGAGGAATCATCCCTGTTACTGTTGCACCTGCGTCTCTAGCCATACGAAAAAAAGGGTCATCCTGACTGCAACCACCAATTAATAATTCCAAACCGGGAAATTCCACTTTTAATTTCAAATAGGCTGAAATTAACATATCTGCGCGCTTGGATGAATTTAGCCGCCCGATGAACAGCAAATATTCAGCATCCTGATTTAATCCAAGTTTTTCACGGGCTACTTTCTTATCAATTGAAGGAAATAATTCTGCATCCACCCCGGTTGTACTTACTTTTAATCTGGATTTATTTATTCTCAAATAATTGCCTGCCTCTGCATCCAGTAAATACACCTGATGAGTTCTTTTTAAAGCAGATTTCTCAATAAATGACCACAAATACCAATAAATAAGTTTGACTCCTGAACTGCTTCTGATTTTATGTACTGCAGGACTCTCGCCGTGATGCTGCACAAATACCGGACATTTCCTGCCCAATAAGCTCATCTGAAAATGCAACAAATGATCAAAACCGGAAACATTAAAAACCGTTGACGGATTCTGATTTATGAAGGCTTTTGCATGTTTCAGCATTTTCCCCGAAAAAAAGCCGGCTCTGCCTAACTTAGCTGCTGGAAAAATAATATGATTTACTCCCTGAATTAGGCGTGAGGAAACCTCTGTTGCAAACCTGTCTGCCTTCCAGCACTGAACCTCCCAGTGAGGCATATATCTTTTAAATTGCCTTGCATAAAGACTTCCGAAACCATACGTATAATAAGCATCTCCGTCCTCAGGCCTGTTTTTGTATTTTACATTTTCAAAATTATAATCAATATATATTACCGAATATTTCATAATTATAAAGACTTGAATAAAAAGCGTTTGAATGCTATAATTCTATTAAACAAGGCTTTATCTGTCTTTTTTACAAGTTCCGGCCAGTTTGATTTATAATCTGAATATTTTTTAGGCTTAGTTTGCATTATCTGCTCAAATTCCGAAACTGATATTTGAAGTTTCTTTGACAGGTAAACGATTTCTGATTTAATACCGGCTTCGTCGTAAGGGCTTTTTTTAAGCATCTCAGCAGCCTCGCTGCGAGTAATTTGACCGGCCAAAATTAAAGAGCTGTAATGAGCCTTGCGTTTATCGAAATTAAATTTAACCGGTAAAATGTAACTTTGAAATATTCTGGTGTAAGTTGATTCGTAATGTTTTCCCCCGTAATCCCGCCAACCGGTTTCCTGCATTAAAATCTTTTTCGCTTCTTCTTTATTGTATGGAATATAATTTAGAATATTATACAATTTCTGCCTTTTAAACCGATTATACCAAATCAATTTCCAGACAGAATAATGGGGATAATTAACCAGCTTTTTAGTGCCGAATTTATTATGAACATTTCTTATGTAAGTCCAATCCATGTGGCCTTGCGACCATGCCTGCGGCAGTATGGCTTCTGAAGAAAAATTTACCCCCCAAATTACAGGAACACCCTCCTTATTTGCAATTTCCCGCATTAATGCAACAATAGCATGATCACTTGGTATTTCTGAGTCGGGTGTAGATGATCGAAGGAAGGCAAGCTGAAGATCTAAAAAACTTTCCCAATCGAGTACGTAGGTATGAAGTTCAATATTCAGCTTGTCCAACAGGTTACGAATATTAGATACCGCAAGCTCCGAATTCCAGCCATTATCCAGATGAACCGCCAGCGGCCGCAAGCCCAGCTGATGAACGAGATAAGCCACATACGAACTGTCAACTCCACCACTAACCCCGATTACACAGTCATAATTTTTATTTCTACCCGCATTCCTGCAGGCTTTAACCATGTTATCAAGAAGGATTTGTCCCTGCATTTCTTCAGGGACAAAAGCTTTTTTGCGAACCGGGTAAGTTAAACAATGCGAGCATACACCTTTCTCATCGAAAAAAATATCCGGGTCTGTTGTGTCCATCACACAATTAACACATTGCTGATAATCAGCGCTGTCCGGGGTTATACTCATTAAAATTTTGCCAGAATAGTTTCTTATATTCCTTTATTTTCAGAATCTCCAAATATAGTCCGAAACAATAGTTTATTGATAAGGAATTGTGTACGAAGCTATCCCTTTAAGAAAATGGACAAGAGTCAGCTGCATCACAGCATGCAATTGCCGGAAGCTGAGACAATTAAATCGCAATATCCTTTTGATTCATGTGCCCGAAACAGTAGCCTTTGGTTCGGAATCCAAATTGTTTCATTTTTATTACTTTTGGTGATTGCTAAAAAATATGTTCCGTCGCCTTCTGCTTGCTTCTGTATTAATTTTTTGCTCATTGCAAGGAATAGCACAGCGAAGACCACAAACACGCTACGTTCTTGATGCGGGTTTTGGTACCAGCAATGCAGTAGAGCCATATACTATTGGTTACCGGTCATCAACCTTTGGTTTGTTTCATGCTGAACTTGGCATGAGAATACTAATGAATGATTTGTTCGGATACAGAATTCTTGCCGGTTACGACAATATTGAGAATGCGAAAAACGGTAAAAGCCTTCCTTTCAAATCAACCTATTACAGAGGTTCGGCTGAAGCTATTATTGACCTTGGTGAAGTTTTGAAATTTGACCAGTTTACAACCGTGTTTGGTTTGATTTTGCATGGAGGAGTTGGCTATTCAAGGCTTTCCGGCTCCGGCAAATCCGAAGGGATGGCTCATTTTGTGAACGGCTTGACAGTTAATTTATTTTTGGGTGACCGCCTGTCACTTAATTACGACCTGACCCGGGTTAATCATGTTTATCAGCAAATTAAGTTCGATATGCAGACTGCACACAGTGAGCTTGGATTTGACGGTATGATTTTCAATATGTCGTTGGGACTGTCTTTGAGGTTAGGGAAACTCCGGTAATTAAAATACTACCGCTTATTGAGTTTATTTGGGGACAGGTTACTTTCTGAACCCTGAGAAATACACTTTTAATCTTATTAAATCCGGTACAATTCAGGGATTCAATCGTTCAGGATAAATTACTTGTGAATCAGCAAGCGCTGATATCCGCCAGTAAAATCTTTACATTTAATTAAATAAAGCCCATTAGCCAATAATTCAGTGTTAATATCCGCTGAATATTCTTTCAAAATCAGCTTCCCATCCACATTAAAAATCTCCCAATGGTGCGGGTTATTATCAGAAAATCGAATTATCTGCTTCGCAGGATTTGGAAATATCTTTAAACCGGTATCTGAAATTCCCTGCAAGGCTGTTATGTTAACAGTAATACAGGAGCTCGTATCAGCACAGCCATTTATTGAAACAATTGCCGCATATGATCCGGGCGAAGTAACTTGAAATGTTTGATTGATTTCGCCGGAGATTATTTCACCTTCACAGGTTATCCATTGGTAAGAGGCATTATCCGGCGAAGCCGTGATGACCAGATCGTTTAAAATAACCGCTGCCTGCGGGAATTCAGTTACATTTAGCTGAGTATTGACAATACTGTCGCAACCCAATGAAGATTGTAAGATATCCTGATAATTGCCTGAATCGAAATATTCACTGCTCCCCACTAAAAATGATTGTCCGCTGCAAATATTTATCGCCTGACTGAATTCATAGATTGGAATAACATCAATTGAAAGAGCTGATAAATCAGATATTTGCCCACAAGAAGCAGCTGCAGCGTAAAAAGTTGACTGGCCCTCAGTTGTAACATTCACTGATACACCTTCCGCAATAATGTTGTTGCCTTCCGGGTCGGAATACCAAATAATATTACCATTTCCGGATGCGTTTAATTGAACCATTTCACCCTGACAAACTGAACTGGCAGAAGTGCTAAGTTCGGGTGCGAGTGGCGACACACAAGGTAAACCGGCGCTGTAATACATGCTTTGATCCTGAGGTGCATACCAACCAATTCCAATCTGACTTTGAGCTGTTCTAATCTGATTTTGCTCTCCGCTTAATCCGATATTGTGAATAATTTCGGGCGTCCCCCAGGAAGCGCCATGCGCATCGAGCGCTTTTATGTACAAAACGGGGTACGGGAATTCACCCTGAAATACAATTACAGGAACCCCTTCGAAATAGGTCAGACTCGGATACCTGCCTGTGCTGCCGGTTGAGAAAACTGTTACAGGTACTCCCCAGGATAAGCCTTCCGGATCATTGGCACGAACAAATTTCAAATCGTCATTTGTATCGTCAAAATAGGTGATAGCAGGATTTCCGTCAACCAAAGCCATGCTGGTGTATAGTCCGACATTTCCAGTTGCGTCAATTACAACCGGGGTGCTCCAGGAGGAGCCATCCGCCGATGAGGCGCGAACATATTTAAGATTTTGATTTGTAACATCGTAATATGCAATAGCCGGATTGCCATTTACATTTATTGCCGAATTATACCTTCCGGTAACAGTGGATAAATCGGGAACTATTGGATTTGTATTCCACTGGGATCCGTTTTCATCCTCTGCCCGCTTGAAATACATGCGATTTGTCTGATTGAAGAAAATCAAGGCGGGAAACCCTCCCGCATCAATAAGAGACAATTCCTGTGTGCCAAGCTGATCAACCGGATAAACAGCATCGGGCAAGTCCCAGGATTCGCCATTGGGATCATTGGCCCGGCAATACATTACATATTCCAGTTGCTCCCGGTAATAGGCAACAGCCGGATTGCCATTAATAATTTCAAGTTTACAGTACTCGCCTGTTTTAGCCTGAGCATCAATAATAACAGGTGTACCCCAACTATGCCCCAGACTATCGTTGGCACGAATAAATCGCATATCCTGAGCGGTACTATTGTAATAACAAAACGCCGGATGTCCGTTTACAAAATTAAATGAGCAAAACTGACCAGCCCCCGGTTCGCCCGACCAGCTGATACGATTTCCCCAGGAAGAACCCTGAATATCTAGCGCTCGTCTATAATTAAGTGTTTGCAGGGCATTGTTGTAGTAGCCGATTGCCGGCAATCCATCAACAATTTGAATTGAGGTACCTTGCCCGGCCTGAGGCATGTCGTCTGCAATAATATTTATATTCCAGGAGGTTCCCTGGGTATTATTTGCAAATGCAAATTTCAACCGGCTGTTGGTAATGTCGTAGTAGGAAATATAAGGAACGCCATTCAGCAAGGTGGCCGAGCAGAAACTCCCCAACTCTGCGGAGGTAGCATCTATTACCTGAAAATTAGCCCAGGAAGTTCCCTGAGGATTGTTTGATCTTTGAATCTGAACTCTGTCAAAATTGGAGTCGTAAGAAATTACTGCAGGAAATCCATCTAAAATAAGCAGGTTGTAAAAAGACCCGCCTCCGCTCAGCGTTACCACCGAACCCCAACTTGTGCCATTTACATCGTTTGCACGTATGTATTTAAGAGAAGGCAACGCTGTG
>JAGQVC010000126.1 GCA_020438185.1 Bacteroidota bacterium | reverse complement strand
AATTTCTGATGGTTACCGCAAAATACTTATCGGTGGAGGCGATGGAAGTCTGAATGAAGTTCTGAGAGGCATCATGCATCAGCAGGTGGTTGCAAGCAAGGAAATTGTAATTTCTCAGCTCCCTGTGGGAACGGGAAATGACTGGAGAAGGTCTTACGGATTTTCTACAAGTCTGAAGAAATCGATCGAAATGCTAAAGTCTGAGAAAAGAGCTAGTCAGGATATTGGCAAACTAGTTTATGAAAGTGGTAGTGCAGATTGGTTTATAAATTCTGCCGGTGGAGGTTTTGATGCTCAGGTTGCTTTTGTTGCCAACGAAAAGAAGAAGCAAGGGAGGTCTGGTTTGATGGTTTATATATCAGCACTTCTTGGACAACTTTTTAGTTTCAGTGAACCTGAGTTTGAGGTTTCAATAAATGGGGAGGAGTTTAGATTCCGTGGTTTTACTGTTCTTGCTGGAGTTGGAAAGTATGCCGGAAACGGCATGAAATTAATTCCGCGTGCGGGAGAGGAAAAAGGAAAGCTGAGTATTGTTTTGGTTGAGAAAATAAGTCGCCTGAAGATTGTTTTTAATATTCTGAAGTTATTTAGCGGAAAATTCACGCATTTAAAGGAAGTAAAATTATTTACCTGTGAATCGCTGCAATTGGCTGCCAGTCCCGAGCAGAACCTTCAGATAGATGGAGAATCAAGAGGAAACACCCCGGTTAGAATTGAAATTGTACCGGAAGCAATAATGGTTTTATGTGAGTGAATTATGTTCGGTAGAAAAGAAACTCAATGGTATCTCTTGTTTAGTTCGGAGCAGAAGGCAATAGAAAACCTGCCTGAAAACAAAGTGATTGAGATTGAAGTGGCAGGTAAAGAGCTCAGCATTTTAAGGCATGCAGCAGGTTACTTTGTCACCAACAATAAGTGCCCGCATCAGGGATTGCCGCTAAGCCGCGGCGGATTTTGTGAAAATGGCAATATTGTATGTCCGTTTCATCGTTACTCGTGGGATTTAAAAACAGGCAGAGAAACCAGACGCAACGAGGCAAACATGGAAATTTACCCCATTAAAATTACTGATGAGGGTTTTTTTATAGGAATCGAGCGCAAGAGAGGCCTTTTCGGGATCTGGTAGGAGTGTTCGCATACATTCTTAATGCAAATCTTCCAACCGGATGATTCACAGTGACATCCGGTTTCGTCCTGATGCCGTTAAAAATCCTATTTTTGAGCCGCAAACAAAACCATAAATTGAAAACAGCACTCATAACAGGAGTTACCGGTCAGGATGGAGCATATCTGGCCGAATTTCTTCTCAATAAAGGATACAAGGTTCATGGAATCAAGCGACGCAGTTCCTTGTTCAACACCGACAGAATAGACCATCTTTACGAAGATCCTCATATTCAGCACGCTGACTTCTTCCTTCATTACGGGGACCTGACCGATTCATCCAACCTTATTCGGATTATTCAGGAGGTTCAGCCGGATGAAATTTACAATCTGGGAGCTATGAGTCATGTGAAAGTGAGCTTTGACGAACCAGAGTACACTGCCAATGTTGACGGTTTGGGTACCCTTAGAATTCTTGAGGCGGTTAGATTGCTTGGTTTAGCGCACAAGACCCGGATTTATCAGGCTTCAACTTCAGAGTTGTATGGCCTGGTTCAGGAAGTTCCTCAAAAGGAAAGCACACCATTTTATCCGCGTTCGCCTTATGCAGTCGCAAAATTGTACGCCTACTGGATTACTGTGAATTACAGGGAAGCGTACAATATGTTTGCTGTAAACGGAATTCTTTTTAACCATGAAAGCCCAAACAGAGGAGAAACCTTTGTTACCAGAAAAATTACACGAGGTGTGGCTCAGATTGCGCTCGGGATGCAGGATAAGTTATACATGGGTAATATTGATGCAAAGCGTGACTGGGGCCATGCGAAAGATTATGTTGAGGTGATGTGGCGTATGTTGCAGATTAACCGTCCTGAAGATTTTGTAATAGCCACAGGCGAAACGAGAACAGTTAGGGAATTCCTGCAGAAGGCTTTTGCGGAGGTTGGAATTGTTATCAGATTTGAAGGAAGCGGAACTGAGGAAAAAGGTTTTGTTGTGGCATGCTCTAATCCGGAATTTCAATTGCCTGAAGGTAAGGAGGTTATTTGCATAGATCCGACTTATTTCAGACCGACTGAGGTGGAATTGCTGATAGGTGATGCAGGGAAAGCCCGTAAGATGCTTGACTGGGAACCAAAGTATTCATTTGATGAGCTGGTGAAGGACATGATGGAATCGGATGTGAAGCTGTTTAAAAAACAAAAACAGATGCATGAACTTGGCTACGGCAAAGTTGTGAGATGATTGGGTGATTGGGTGATTTGCTGATGTGCTGATTTGCTAATATGCTGATGCTATAAAACACAAGTTTTATCGAAGAAACGACTTAGTGTTTTAAGTCCGCCGAAGGCGGAAAGTTGATGTGTTAATTTGCTGATGTGTTGATATGCTGAGGCTACAAAACACAAGTTTTTTTGAAGAAATGCTTCGTGTTTTAGGTTTTTCTGCGGCGAATGTTGATTTGCGGATGCGTTAATATGCTAATTTGAATGATTGATTTTACGAACTGATAAATAAATAATGAAAGAATTAAAGGGTAAACACGCATTTGTAACGGCCGGTACGGCCGGAATCGGACTTGCAATTGTGCAGGAACTGCTGAAAAATGGAGTAAATGTTAGCTTTTTTGGGAGAGATGAAGCCAGGCTTGAGGCTGCAACGCGTTCACTGGAACAAATTATTTCGGATACATCAGAAGATGCCGGAAAATACATGGTAAAAGCTATCGATCTCGGTAATTTATCTGAAGTAGAGAGCTTTTACAGTAAAGCTGAAAGCGCTTTTGGACCGGTTCAGATTCTTGTAAATAATCATGGTGGGCCTGCTGCAGGAAAGTTACTGGATGTTAGTGAAGAAGCCTTTTTATCTGCTTTCGAGTTGATTGTTCATGCTGCTTTCAAACTATCCAGACTTGCTGTACCCGGTATGAAAAAGGCTGGCTGGGGGAGGGTGATCAATGTTCTATCGCTTTCGGCAAAAGAATCGATGCCGAATATGACTCTTTCGAATATTTATCGCCCGGCAGCGATTGGTCTTGCCAAATCGATGGCAATTGAACTTGCAGGTGACGGGATTACCGTAAATTCGATATTGCCTGCAGCTGCTTTAACAGACCGAACTATGTTTTTCGTCAATCAAAGGGTTGAAAAGGAAAATAAGAACGCCGAAGAAATAATTAAGGAAATTGAAAAAACTCTTCCAGTTGGCCGTCTTGCTATGCCTGAAGAATTTGGCAAACTTGCGGCATATTTATGTTCTGATGCCGCAGGATATATTACCGGAAACGTAATTTCGATGGACGGAGGATTGTCGAAGACTATTTTCTGATTTATGAATTTGTTTTTCAGGGATAATCATTCAGCTGATTCAATTTCTACGGAGCCGGCATCTGCCGGCATATCAATAGAAATTGCAGCTTTGCTTAAACTAAATTATCCCTCATTATTTCAATCTGAGGCGTCATTTAATACAGAAATAATAGGAGGTGCAAATATTAATTCGCTCAATTACCGAATTAATAAAAACTATTATTTAAAATTTTTACCTGTTCAAAAAGCCGGACTTAAACCTGAGGTATATCCTCAATTGGCTGATCAATTGAGACATACTGGTTTTAACTCAGCTGATTTTTATTCCACCGAAGGTGAAGAAGAAAAGAAATTCGGATTAATTGTTAATTCTGATTTTTTGAAAGGGGAGCATTATTTTTTTCTTCAGGATTTTATTTCGGAATCATTTTATACAGGTACAGAGGAACAGGCGATGCAGGTTCCTGAGCTGGTACTGAAGCTTGAGAATGTTTTTAGTAAGAGCTCCGGCTGGACTGACAGTTCAATTTTTCAGGAGAGTTCTCCATTCAGAAATATTAATCTGAAAGCTGATTGGGAGAAATTGAAACCCCTGCTTGAAGAGCGTGGAGCTGCGAATGACCCATTTTTAACGCAAACAATTTCAATTATACCTGAATTAATATCCGGATATCTTGAATTTAACGCGGATGAACTTGATAATTTGATTGAATTCCCCGATTTTGGTGTATATCACAGTGATTTACATCCACATAATCTGTTATCAGATTCATCAAATAATTTATGGGTAATAGATCACGAAAGCTTCAGGTTTATGCCCAAAGTTATTTACCGTGGATTTTCAATCTTTAAATTACTAAGAAAGAGCATCAGTACTGAACGTTGCACACTTCATTTTATTCAGGAGCTAATTCGTGAGAGATTCAGGAAGGATGAAATATTGAAACTTAAATTCGGGGCACAAACGGAATTGGTTCGCCGGATTTTGCTCATATTAAATCTGCATTATTTTTCCGGCGACAGCCGTTGGAATGCCGACCTGGTAAAGCATACAGCCGGAGTAAAAGAAGCGGAACTGATGTTTTCTCAGGCTGAATAAGGTAAATAGGACCATTTCATTTCGGAGAGTTCCTTTTCGTCCGGAATATGGTGTTTGTTTTTTCCTGCCCAGGCGCACTCATCTGCAAGCAATGCAGCCAGTTCGGGTTGCCCCTTCTTCAGTAATGGAATTAAATCATTTTCGATTTCAAGTAAGTAATCTTTTTTAACCTGCTCATCAGGATTTACGTGCAGAATTAATAAGTTGTCTGCTTTATCAAGAGCTCGCATTCCCAGAACCCATTCGGGTGCAGTAGCCAGTTTTCGATAGTGAGCCAGAACTCCTTCGCGTGTTTTCATGGCTTCTCTGTCAACCGTGATAAAATCGACAGCATCGCAGTAGTATTGGCCGAATTTAGCTGCAAATTCCTGTCTGCTCATCAGGTTTTTCTCGAAACTGTTATGAATTAATGCGGCTCTAAGCGCTGAGCAAAATCCACTCATTCCATTTGCTTCGGGCAATAAATTTTCCAGCTGTTTAAATCGGATATTATAATACACAAGTCGAGCAATGCGTAATGCATGCGAGAAATAATATTCATCAACTTTTCGGGTACCGTAGCTGAAGCTTTTTCCGAACTCAATGGTTTCTTTAATTTCATCAATTTCTTTTGAATTCAGGCTTTCAGCAATTTCGTTTAAAAACGCCTCCTGTTCTCTATTAATGCAATTTGTATAAACCGTGAGATATTTCGATTCAAGTTCCCGGTCAAACGGGCCGTTGAAGTATATATTCGCCATGTGGGCAGGGTGTTAAGTATTTTCAGCAAACATAAAACGAATTCCCAAGAATACCTGGCTGGATTTGAATGTTGCGGAATTGGATGCAGACAAGCAACATGATTTGGAAAGTGATAGTTGATTTAATTACTCAGGTTAAGGAATTATGAATTTGTTAATGAGCCCGGCCCAAGGTTTTACCTATCTTCAGCGATAAGCTAAAAAAGGTATATTTGCGCAAAATTGACATGGCAGGCAGGGCACAAACCGTACAGGAAGACAAATGGTCGTTGATTATTCAACCCAAAACAAGTCTTTTTCATTTCGGTTTGCGAGAGTTAATCGATTATCGGGACTTATTATACCTGCTGGTTCGCCGTGACATTGTAACCGTTTATAAACAAACTCTCCTGGGTTTTTTCTGGTTTGTAGTTCCACCGGTTTTAAATGCGCTTACTTACCTGATTATTTTTGGCTTGTTCGCAAAAATTGATAATGGTGCCGGCAATCTGGTTTTATTTTATTTGAGCGGAGTTATAGCCTGGAGTTTTTTTGCTG
>JAGQVC010000125.1 GCA_020438185.1 Bacteroidota bacterium | reverse complement strand
TTTCTAAAAATGGGACGTCTCCGGGGCGCAGCCACTCAAAATGGTGAAACGATGCTGAAACTGCAAGCTGAACAGAGTTTTCGTACGTGGACAAATGCCCTTTCCAACCAATAATCTAATCGTCTAAACGGGCGCTTAAATCAAATGACAAGTCTAGTTTCAACCTAAGCGGCGTTGGCTGAACGGGTAAATCTGTTGTAGCATTTACAGTAATCTCAAGCTCCGGAAGATGAAAAACATCTTTCAACTCTACATCGTCGCTGGTAAACACAACCGAAGTTTCGTTATTTTCATCGGGTAAAGCAGCAGTAGCAATTGCTACACTTCCGGTTTGACTGCTTCCAATGCGCAGTTCCAATTGGGTAAAGCAATTTAAATCCTGGTTGGCCGAAACAACCTCCAGCTTTGCTTCATTAAGACGCACAGTTTGCAAATTGTAAACAGAGAAACCTTTGTCGCCAAGCGTTTGAATAACATCTGCTTCTTCAATATAATCGGCAATTAAAAATGTTCCCGTTACATTGTTCGAATCAACGGTAAACTCTCTGGTGTCGTATGTTTTGGTAAATGAATAAGGTTCAACCTTATTTTTCTTGCACCCTGCAATCAAACTAAAAACAACAAGTATTGAAAATGCAAATTTACCGTGTTTCATGCCCAATGTTTGCCGCAAGATATGAAATCATGTAGCCTGTTCGCATCCTTTTGGAATCAATAATTACCTTTGGACACATGAAAAAACTGGTACCGGTGTTTTTATTGTGCTTTCAGGGATTGATGGCGCAAACATACAGCTCCCTTCCTCTAAAAGATTTCGGTAAAAGTGGCCTGTTGCTGGTAATAAACAAATCCAGATTTGCCGCTTTTCCGCATCATTTCGAAGAAACAGACTCTGTAATGACCATTGAAAATGAAGATGAAAAAAGCTCAGTTACAGCTTTCAGTATCTTCTCCGAAAGGTCTCATCGCACCGCAGGCGGATTTAAAAAAATGACTGATAAAAACGGCGTTATTTCTCTGGTTCGAAATGATACCTTAACTTCAAGATTTGATCGCAATTCGGAGTCTTCTGTCGGTGTAATAGCCGGTAAATCCGGCACTGTGGTTCGCCAGTTAATCCCCAGAGCATCAGATAAACTACCTGCAACCGAAAAATATACGCTGCGGGAAGACACTACGCATTACCTCATTTTCAAGCCTGAATTCAACCTGGTTGAAGTAGAATGCGGCTCGCTCTATGAACGCAGATATCTCTTTGGGGAACTATATAATTCAATACTGGCGGGGCTTAATAAAATGGAACCAATCAGACCATTGAATACGAAATTGAAACCCGGGGACGAGATGCAAATCACGTTCAAAGCCAGACAACTCGATCTGGATAAACTTGAATTTACATATGAACCTGTTCAGCTTATGCATATCAAAGTGCTGCCGGGAATCGTTCCCTCCGAACTGGCATTCGAACGTTACAGCACCGATATTAAAAGCTCCACAATCTATGACAGACATCGGGGTACCTTTCTTATTACCGAAGGTTACTGTATCACTGACGGGCAGGTCTTCTTAAAAGATTCGGCGTACACGCCGGATTTGAAAATACTGCCGTTTGATACCCCTATTCGCATGCACCCGTTTATTCCTGCACTTGATTTATCCGGACCTCAGATTGAAGCCTACTGGCAATCACAAGGCGATGAAAAGTCAAAAAGCTTGTCTACAATGAGTTACTGGAATTCTGCTGTGCCTTCAAGAATAGTTTACGTTCCGGAATTTCCAATTCCGTGGAAAGACGCAGGCGATGGATATATTGGCGAGTTAACTTATATGCAAACCGGAGATTATAACTCAGGGCATCAGTCAAAAGCCGACAAAAACAAGGACCTGCATTTTGAAGAAGTTGCAATAAAAGGTGATTCGATATTTCTGGATATTTTTAACCCATCGAAAAATGCAGCCAGCCTTCATTTTGAAGCCAATGGCGAAAAGCTTGCACTCATAAAAAAGCTTGAACTGAAGAAAGGCGCCAATCAGGTTGTTATTCAAATGAGCGAGTTACGTGCTGCTTACGCAGGATTTCTGGTTCTGAGTGAGTTGAAAGGTGAGGAAGCTATAGAAAAACAAAGATTCAAACTCAGTCCAGCCCAGTAAAATGAAATACAAATTATTAGGAAACAGTGGCTTGCGGGTGTCAGAATTGTGCCTTGGCACAATGACCTTCGGGCTTGAATGGGGTTGGGGATCTGACCGCGAACAAAGTCAGCAGGTATTCGATACTTACGCCTCTGCCGGCGGAAATTTTGTCGATACGGCGAACCGGTACACCGAAGGCACAAGCGAAAAATGGTTGGGCGAAATGATTGCCTCACAACGTGACCATTTTGTTCTGGCAACTAAATATGCACTCAAGGATCTCAACGGTGATCCTAATTTTGCAGGTAACCACCGTAAAAATTTGATGCGTTCGGTTCGTCAGAGCCTCGAAAGGCTGAAAACTGAATACATTGATTTGCTATGGATTCATGCCTGGGATTTTACCACACAACCTGAAGAAGTGATGCGTGGTCTGGATGACCTTATCTCAAGAGGAATCGTCCATTATATCGGTGTAAGCGACACGCCTGCGTGGATGGTTTCGAGATGCAATACACTGGCTGAACTGCGTGGCTGGTCAGAATTTGCAGCCCTTCAGGTTGAATACAATCTGCTTCAGCGAAGTCCCGAAGCCGATTTGTTGCCCATGGCAAAAGCATTGGACCTGGCAGTTACTCCCTGGGCTCCGCTTGCAGGCGGTGCTCTCACCGGAAAATACCTTAAAAATGACAGTGGCCGGGTAAAAGAAAACAGCGAACGACGTAGTGAACGCGCTTTGGATATTGCTGCCAAAGTGGTTGAAATAGCTCAAAAATTGGATGCCAGTCCGGCTATGGTTGCAATTCAATGGACTCGTCAGCGGGAACAGGTCATTATTCCCATAATAGGTGCCCGTATTCAGGCTCAATTAGAAGATAGTTTGCGCTGCATAGGGTTCGAAATTCCGGAAGCAGAAATGCAGGAGTTGAATGAAATAAGTAAAATTACACTTGGTTTTCCACATGAATTTTTGCAGACCGATGGCGTGCACGATGTATTATTTGCAGGCCGTTATAACGATGTAATTAACCACCGAAAAGAGTATTTCAGATAAAATTAATTCATGCTTAAAAACGCAATTTTATTTCTATTGGCGGTAGTGTTTTATTCTAACCTGCTGGCGCAGGGAAGCATGCTTGACCACGCAATTGCCGAAGATGACCATGCGCACAAACACCCGCTAACCAATGCAATCGAACTACATTTTGCAGGTGTAACCGCATCTCTTAACTTAAAAAAGGATGGCAGTCTTTCCTGCGGTTCCAAATCGCTCGAAGAAATGTATTTAATTCCATTAAAGGCAAAGGCTTCCGCCGGTGGCGGGATGATTTATCCCGGATACAAGGACGAGTTTATTCTGGTTCTTGAGATCCGGTCGGATGAGGAACTCACACTTAAGGCACTCGAAACCTTGCTCGGCAAGTACCATGAAATGCTTAGCGAAAAATCCACCGGTACGGTGATAAAAAGAGCGGTGAGATTAATTGCAGCAACAAAAAATGGAAAGGCTTTCGAATACAAACATCAGTCAGATTTTATTTTTCAGGAAGTTCCCTTTAATGAATTACCTGATGTCAGCATGCCTGAATTTTCGGGCCTTTGCGGCCTGAATTTCAGAAAAATTTACGATTGGTCAGGTTTGGGAGCAATGCCCAATATGCAATATCACAGTTTTAATTCGGGGGTTAAGGTTGCTGCCAAAAAAGGGTACTTAACCCGTATTTATAATTTCCCCGAAGTGCCCAATTCTATGGATCTGTTTCTGGGGGCCGGTATTGCTTATCTGCAAATTAAGGATCGCGAAGCCTTCGTTAGATACTGGAAAAACAGGAAACCCTGAGCAGCTCATTTTTTAAAAAATTGACTTAATTCACCTGCGGGCGATTTTCTTTTCTATTTTTGCGCCCGAAAAATCAAAACAAAAAAACCATGGCTGGTAAAGTAACATTTACAATGATTAAACCGGATGCTGTTGAATCTAACAACATCGGAGCAATTCTTCAGAAAATTAATGAGGCCGGATTTCGCATCCTGGCTATGAAATACACTAAACTGAATTCCGAAAGTGCAGGTCAGTTTTATGCTGTTCACAAAGAGCGTCCTTTTTATGGTGATTTGGTAAAATACATGTCATCAGGACCAATTGTAGCTGCTATTCTTGAGAAAGATAACGCCGTTGCTGATTTCCGCGATTTAATCGGAGCAACTGACCCTGCCAAAGCTGCGCCAGGTACCATCCGTGCCTTGTTTGCGAAGTCAATCGAAGCAAATGCTGTTCATGGTTCCGACAGCGACGAGAATGCACTGATTGAAGGAAGCTTTTTCTTTTCTCAGTTAGAGCGTTTCTAAATAAATAAAATAGTTTAAAAGCCGCTGCAATACGTAGCGGCTTTTTTATTTAAAAAAGTAATAATTATGGACGAATTTTCAATTCATACTGAGTACATCGAATTAAATAAAATACTCAAAATAATGCATTGGGTCGAAACCGGTGGTCAGGCAAATCAGGTAATAGAAGATGGCCTTGTTAAAGTGAACGGACAGGTTGAATTCCGCAAACGCAATAAATTGCGCCCGGGCGATACCGTAACATTTGATGATTCATTTAATGTGAAAATAACAAATCACCCGAAGGGGTAATTTGCAACTTAAAATAAGTTGATTTAACAGAATTACATTTTGCTGAAACAAAATAAAAACCGCTAATTCTGTTTTTTATAATATTTCGCAGATCCACTTCCCTCCCACTCAGGTCAACTGCTCCAACAGAGTATTCCGGATTTTCGTCAATCATATTTATTAATTGATAAACATCGCATTCCTGATTTAATTTCGTACCAAGGGATGTACTAACCTGAGAAGGGTCAAATTCAAGATCAAGAATCACCGGCAAATGATCGCTCATGGCATGCAATGCCTGTAATACAGAATCAGGAACCGATTCATTAACAGGCAAATCCAGGATTGAATGGTTAAAATGCAAACCATCGTTTCCAGGTACCCGATACGTATTATTAATATAATGCAAACCTCCGGTTCCGTTCATGATTTCCGGACGCAATAAAATAAAATCAAAACGGTCATCGAGGCCGCCGGTTACACCGCCATCAAACGAAGTTGTTCGGGGACTTTGAGTGTGAATATCAGCGAAGCTTGAATTATTGTTCCAGTTGCCGGGTCGGTTAATCGGATCGTCCAGTCTGTCTGCACCGGAATCAATTAATTTCTGGTACGCAGGTTCAGATGATGTATACAGGTTGTAATCGCCGCTCAATGCCAGGTTAGATGGATGAAAAACCCGGATATAATCGTAAATATCTGTCGCCTGTATTAAGCGGGTATTTTCATTGGTGCTGCCCTGCGAAGATTTAAAATGAACCGATAAAAATGTCAGATAAACCGTATCCGGGTACAAATTAAAATTCTGATTAATAAAATAGAATTTATACACATGTGTTTTCCTCGGCAAAGTCTGAAAAGCAAAAGAGGATGCCAGACCCAGTTTTGAAGGGTTATACATCACGCCGTTACTAATGTCTGCGTCCGGGTACCACGGCCCGAAAGCCCATTCCGATTCACAGGCTGCAGCAATTGAATCATAAGCTGACACATCGGTCAATTCATTTAATCCAACTACATCAGGTTTGAGATATTCAA
>JAGQVC010000124.1 GCA_020438185.1 Bacteroidota bacterium | reverse complement strand
GTTTATTCCACTTCCAAAAATTGAATCAATTATGCAAACAGGTAAATCAAATATCCCGCAATCATTAATTTCGGAGAAACTCAGGCCTTCCTTAATACATTTATCCCTGTTCAATCTGCAATCTTCTGTAAGTGAAGCACCTCCTACATGAACAATTTCAGTTTCAAATCCCTTCTTAGCCAGTAATCTGGCTATCACATAACCATCACCCCCATTATTCCCCGGTCCGCAAAAAACTACAAATACCACTGAACCAGGCTTAGGATTACCTAATGTGCGCAAAATTTCGGCGGTGCATAATACCCCTGCTTTTTCCATTAAGGCATATGAAGTAATTCCTTGTGATATAGTATATGAATCACAATTCCTAATTTGCTCTGATGTTAGTATTCGCATCAAGAATTAAACGATTGAGTCAATTTAATCAGTTGTGGAATTAATGCTTCCAACTCGTCATTGATAATGATAGAATCGGATTTATCAATGGCAATTTCAGGTGCTATTTGTTTACTCATTCTTGCCTTTATTTCATCTTTCGAAAGTCCTCTTTTCATAACCCGGGCAATACGCATTTTTTCAGGTGCATAAACAAGCCAGACTGCATCCAGATTTTCCTGAAGATTGTGCTCAAAAATAATTGCAGATTCTTTAAATACCAGACTGGAATTTTGCTTCGCTAACCAATCATAAAAATCACTGCCTACGGCAGGATGAATAATAGAATTCAATTTATTAAGCTCTACAGCATCATTAAAAACAAGCGAACCAATTTTAGCACGGTCAGGTTTGCCCTCGGCTGAAAAAACAGATTCGCCAAATAGCTCTCTTATTTTACTTTGAATCAGAGGTGACTCCTGCATGAGGACTGCAGCACGATTGTCCGAATTGTACACAGGATATCCCATGGCCGATAATATGGCACATACGGTAGATTTCCCGCTACCAATTCCTCCTGTAATCCCGATTACTCTCATGAATTAGTTTTCTTTTTTCCGGATAATATATTCGATAGTCTCAGGTTTAATCTTAATATTCCTAACAAAGAAGGGAGCCTCACGAATATAGAGCATCATTTTACTGCTTTTTGATTCCCGTAAATCAAATGCATCTGCGGCCACCACAAATGAACTTGCACTTAATTTATTAAAATTGCTTAAGGCAACCATACAAGACAACTCAACTTCAGCAGGATAGATATCAAGAGAATCGGCGCTAATTAAATGCTCCATCCTAACAGGAACTGTATATACCACTTCGGTATATTTATCCACATTCAGGTTCACTGTCACCTCAAGTGGTTCATACGAAAGAAGACTGTCGGGCTGTACAATTTTAAGTGTAAAACTGCCACTTTCTGCAATATCGTCAAGCTTGAGTTTTTCTGTTGGAATTCTGAAAATTGAATCCAGCCTTTCTGCCGGTCCGCTTATAATAATACTGTCAGGAGTTATCCTGATTGAATCTGTCAAATAATATTGCTTTCTAAACGAAAGTGATGCATCCAGTTTTACCGGCACTTTTTGAACTCCCCGGTTAAAAAACGAAAAAAATATAGTATCCGGTTGAATATTCAAGGCTTTAACGTCGCCGTGTTCCCTATTAAAGAAATCTATTCCATGATAAGTTGTTATGAAGGCGTTTCGGTCTTTCAGACTTGGTTTAACTCCAATGTTTCTGCCATCGAGCAATACTTTTGCATTACCGGGACGAAGCATATATGAAAGAAGCTGATAGCCGGAACCTGAAATGGAAATATCAACCGTAGCTGGTAATTTCTCAACCATCATACGCTTCTCAGGCAGATTAATATATTCAACCGGAACGGTTATACTGGTTGAATAATATCCGTTAAATGCCAGCAAAAACCAAAACAGTGTTGAGATTGATAAACAAACAAAAAATACTATCAGATTCTTCCTGGATAGAAATTTCTTTCGCTTAATTGAATTATTCCTGGCTGCCATTTATAAGTGTCGACTATGTAAAGAAACACTTTACATGATGCAATATGGCAATAAAATTCTATTGCAGGCGTATTCCCTGATTGCCCTTGAGAGACTATCAATGATTTATGAAAACCCGATAAAGCAGATGTACCTTTCTTACTTTGGAGCTTGCAACTGATCCTGAGGATTACTGCTTATTGCAGTTTTCTCGATTCTCAATTTCTGACCACTTTCGATTTCGATAACGAATGTTGAATCATCCATATCTGTGATTTTCCCGTGAATCCCTCCAATAGTAACGATTCTGTCACCTTTGGCCAGACGTTCACGCATCTGCTTTGCCTCCTTCGCCTTCTTCATTTGTGGTCTTATCATAAAGAAATAAAAAACCACAATAATCAGTAACATGGGAAGCATTTGTGCCATACCTCCACTTGATCCGGCTGCCAGTAATATATTGTTCATCATATTAATTATTCCTCTGAAGGATCTCCTTTTACAAATCCGGTAATTACTACTTTATGAGTTGACGGTTCTGTATTTGCATAAACCGTCACATCTTTCATGGCTTTTCCAACCCTTCTGTCGCTATTAAACACAACATCAATAGATGATTTCTGTCCCGGCCTGATTGGCTCTTTAGGCCATTCCGGTACGGTACAACCACAGCTACCAAGAGCTTTTGAAATAATTAAATCGTGTTTACCTGTATTTGTAAAGCTGAATGAGTGAGCCACTTTTTCCCCTTCGATTACAGTTCCAAAATTGAAAGTGTCTTCATCGAATTTGATTTCTGATGAAGGGATATCCTTATTCGTGGCGGTTGCAGAGTTGTTAATCATATCAGGAGTAATCTTACCATCTCCTTTTTGATCACAGGAGATTAAAAAAATCGCTGTGCTGAACAACAATGCTGGTATATAGAATCTGTTCATGAAAATAAATTAGGTTGCAAAAGTACAGTTCGCAGGTATATAAATCAACCTTAAGCTGTACTTCTTAACGGGCAATAACAAACTTGCGAATAGAGCTACCCGATCTCACAAAATAGAGCCCTGTATCAAGTTGGTCCAGATTAACGGAAACTACTGATTGCCGCGGCAGATCAAATGATTTAATCAACTTACCTTCAGATGAGTATAAAGCACATATAAGCTCAGCCTTTGAATTATTCGCAAGATTAATATTGTCTCTTGCCGGATTGGGATACACCTGAAAGCTGTCTGTGTTTCCGATTCCAGGGATAAAATCAGCATTTGTGATATGTGTTGATAAAACGGCCTGATTGCTGGCACATCCATTCTCATCAATACCTACTACCTGAATTAATAAATCGCCTTCTCTATCGTCCCAAAACACAGCAAGTGTGTCGTTATTCCCTGTATATACCGCCAGATCAATTAACGTTTCATCGCCAATAAAATTCCAGTAATAGGTCATGCCTGATGGTCCGCTTATATAAATTATGCCTGCTTCCCCGGGAGTCTGAATGGTGTCTCCAACTATAGAAATCTCCGGATTGGCATTAACCAAATAATACACTGAATCCGGCACACCAGTGCATCCGGCTCGTTCTGCCGAAACTACGTAAAGTCCGGAATTTTCAGGTTGCGCGTCAAGAATTTGATTGTTTCGTGCGGAAGAGGAATACGCAAGAGGTCCGGCCCAGGACCAGGTTGCCCCTGGTATTTCTGCAGCACCTAAAAATAAAATACTTCCTTCGCAAATTGTGTCAGAAGGAGTAGTGATAACCGCATCGGGAGCACCTATTATTTCTACTTCTACGTCCCTCTCAGAAACACAGTTTTGCCCCTCAATAAGTACCGTATATGTACCGGTCGCGGCTATCGTAACACCTTCAATTACAGGATTTGCTTCTGTTGAGCTGAAACCATTGGGTCCTGTCCATTGATAATCTGCCAGTGCTGCGTAATTGGTTGTGAGTTCTAATGTTTGCCCCGCACATACAGGACCATTACTTATTGCAGAAGCCACGCATGGAAGACAACCTGATGGTGCAGTAAAGTTGGCAGTTGAGGAACATCCAGAAGTTGCATTAAAACTTGCGCTTACCGTGGATGCAGCCCCATTCGATGGCAATCCGGAAATACTAAATGATGTGGTGTTATTGAACGGACCATTAATTGTCTGGGTTTCTCCCCCTGAGCTAACAATTAATTGTCCGCCGGCAGGCGGATAAAAAGAAAAAACGGAACCTTGCAGCGTATAAGTGTTGGTAAGAGAATCACAATCGCCGGGGTTGGTTGTAACTAAACTAATCTGACATTCTCCGGTAAAATTGCAATCGAAGGTCCCTGTGCCCGATGTCTGATTAAAAGTCACATTGGTAGGTTGATTCGAGAAGTTTGTGACGAGTAGAATGTAGTAATCACCTTGATTAACAGATGTAAAGTCTATCGATTCAGTTGCTCCACCGGCATAACTGCAATCAGCTGTATTTGCTGCTGTAAGGTTCCCGCAATTGCCTGTTTCATTCTGAAACGGACCGTACAAGATAAAATCCAAATCTCTTCCTTGCGAATTCGTTTCCTGAATCGAATGGGTTCCGGGATTGTCTATCCGAAAAATGAACCAGGCAGGATTAGGTTCAGAACCAAGGCAACCGTAATCAGGTCCGGATTCTGCAGCTCCGGCTCCGGTTGAAGCAGGGTAAGTTACAGGTGTGTTCAGACATATTCTGATAGCATTAGCACAAGTCGTATTTTGAGCCTGTGCAGCAGAGAGAGCAAGCAGAAAGAATAAAAAGAAGTAAGTAAATCGTAGCATGTGTAGTTGAAGAAATCTGCGCAATTTACATATAAGTCAATTAATTACAGCATAGAACCTGTATTGGTGCTACATTCGTTTGCTGCGCATTTTTAACGATTTTTTTTAGTCAAATATTCAATAAATAATTCTGGCAGAGTAATATCATATGCTAATTCCAGATTTTAATTCAAATTAAATATAAAATTTGAAAAACAATTACCCGGAACTACAAACACTCAAATTTAATCTTGAAGCAAGGAAAGCAACAAATTATCAAATTGCAAAGTATTCTAAAGCAATTTATCAATTTCTAAAAGGTAAAAACAACCAAAAGAGAAAACCTCCTCGCAATCCCTTTGATTAAAATCAAGTATCAGAATCTCTTTAATTCTGCATACAAATCGGACAATGGCAGTCCAACAACATTAGTATATGATCCGTTTATTTTCTCAATTCCAATTTGACCAATCCATTCCTGTATACCATAAGAACCTGCCTTATCGAACGGCTTATACTTGCTGATATACCAATCAATTTCTTCCTCGAGCAGGCTTTTAAAGGTAACTTCGGTAACCGCATAGAAAGAACTACTTTTTTTAACATCTGAAATACTTACTCCGGTAATGACTTCATGGGTTTTGCCTGATAAACGGTAAAGCATTCGTTTTGCTTCTGCGGCGTCAGCCGGCTTATTCAAAACTTCAGGGTCAAGCCACACAATCGTATCTGCGGTTATCAGCAGGTCATTATCTTGAATAAAATTCTTACCTGCAGCGGCTTTGAGAGATGCAAGATATAAAGCGACTGACTCGCGTTTCAGGTTAGCGGGATAACTTTCTTCCACTGAAAACTGAAGCACTTCAAAAGGAATTTCCAGGTCTGTTAAAAGCTGTTTCCTTCGCGGGGAAGCTGAGCCAAGCAGAATTCTGTGAGACTTGAATTTTTCAGATAAATTTATCAATTTAATTTAGAAATCTGAACATGAACATTGAAAGTACGCCGCCGGTGATTACAAGTTTTGACCATAAGGAAGCATTTGCGTAGTGCTTCTTTTGCCAGGCTCTCCAAAGAATTACTGTCAAAATCAACATAGGAATCTG
>JAGQVC010000123.1 GCA_020438185.1 Bacteroidota bacterium | reverse complement strand
CCCGCTCCCGAAGCTCCTACAATGGCAACTACCTCTGCCTCCTGAATTTCAAAATTTATGTCCTTCAGAACCTGCAGTTTGCCAAATGATTTATTTAAGTTTCTCGTTTGTATCATTCACTTTCAGGACTTCTGCCAGAATATCAAGTCGCGCTTTCCAGTACTTCCTTATTTCTTCGGCCTGTTCCCGGCTGGCTAATTTAAGGTGTTGCACTGTAATCTGGCATTTTGCAGGTCCTTTTCCATTAAAATTCACAAATACTTTTCCGGGTAGTGCGCCTTCCAGGCGGATGTTGCGCCCTGTGTTAATCAGGGATGGTGTAAAATCTTCACCAAGCCAGCTTTCCCGCAAACTACCCGATGTAAAATATGACTCCACAACATGTATTGCCAAAGGAAAGGTTTTGGTAACCGTTGTAATTTCTTCACTGGAATCAAGCTTTGTCCTCAAAGCAAAATGCATTTCAGTTAAATGCCTCGCCAGTTCAGGCCTTATCCCAAAATCTTGCGTCAGCAATTTTATACAGTCGCTTTCTGAAGCATTGGGTGGACATTTTTCCGACATTAATCCATGCCATTCAACAGGTGATTTTCCGGTTGCCGATTGTATTATGTCAATGGTAATTTGATCCGTTTCTGTGGTAGATGAACGTGACATATCGTGGTAGATTTAATTCATATAAAAGTGTGTTAAATAGGCAAAACTTCTGCTTTCAGCAGGATGGCGTTTTCAACATAGTTTTGTTAACCCCCGTTCCTTTTGCCGGAGCGTGTTGAATTTTGCAACGTTTGAGTTCATTTTAAGCAACAAAATACCATACTTTTGCCTCAAAATTTCACAGCACATGAACATTCACGAATATCAGGGTAAATCTATTTTAAAAAGCTACGGCGTTGGAATTCAGGAAGGTATAGTTGCGGAAACTCCGGATCAGGCGGTTGATGCAGCAAAACTTTTACAGGAGCAAACCGGAACCGGCTGGTGGGTTGTTAAAGCTCAGATTCATGCTGGTGGTCGCGGTAAAGGCGGTGGCGTTAAACTGGCTAAAAGCCTTGATGATGTTCGTGAGATTTCTTCCAAAATACTTGGTATGACTCTCGTTACACCGCAAACGGGTCCGGAAGGGAAGCTTGTTCGCAAAGTGTTAATTGCTCAGGATGTTTATTACCCGGGTGCTGAGGAACCAAAGGAGTATTATATGAGCGTTTTGCTCAACCGTCAAACAGGTCGTAATATGTTCATTTATACCACCGAAGGTGGGATGGACATTGAAGAAGTAGCACATTCAAATCCGGAAAAAATCCTTCGGGAAGAAATTGATCCACGTGTTGGCCTTCAGGGATTTCAGGCTCGTAAAATCGCATACAACCTTGGTTTGAAAGGTGAATCAAACAAGCAAATGGTAAAATTTGTAACATCACTTTACAAAGCTTACGACAGCATCGATGCTTCACAATTCGAAATCAATCCGGTTCTGAAAACTTCTGACGGAAAAGTAATTGCGGTAGATGCAAAAGTTAACCTTGATGAAAATGGCTTATTCCGCCACAAGGATATCCTCGAAATGCGTGATGTTCATGAAGAAGATCCTACCGAAGTAGAAGCCGGTGAACATAACCTCAACTACGTTAAACTCGACGGAAACATTGGTTGTATGGTAAACGGTGCAGGTTTGGCCATGGCAACAATGGACATTATCAAACTCGCCGGTGGCGACCCGGCCAATTTCCTTGATGTTGGCGGTACTGCCGATGCTGCGCGTGTTGAGCAGGCTTTTAGGATTATTCTTAAAGATGATAACGTGAAAGCTATTCTGGTAAACATTTTTGGAGGAATTGTTCGCTGCGACCGCGTTGCTCAGGGTATTGTTGATGCTTATCGGAATATTGGCGAAATTAAAGTGCCGATTATCGTTCGTCTTCAGGGAACAAATGCTGTCGAAGCCAAGCAGATAATCGACGATTCCGGTCTGCGCGTACTTTCAGCAATTCAATTGCAGGAAGCTGCAGACAAGGTTAAGGAAGTCCTTTCCTGAAATAAATAAAACTTACATCAAAGGCAGCCTCTGTGCTGCCTTTGTTATTATCATGAAAAGGAACTTTTTGTAATTTGCAGAAGAATCAACCATCACATGAAGAAGATTACTACCCTGTTATTTTTTCTGATAAGTTTTTACGCCATTTCCCAACAAAACAACATTGTTCCGGGCGAATTTATTATCAGACTTCAGAAAACCGAAACATTCGATAAGTTCATCAGCCAGGCATCGGCCGCAGGCCTGAATGAAATTGAAACAAAAAGAAATTTATCTGCCAATTACAACATCTGGCTTATAGGAATTGAGTCGGAAAGCGGAGAAGCTATTTTGAAGAAACTCAGAGAACTTCCAGGTGTTCGTTTCGCACAATACAATCATGAAGTTCAGCTGCGTGCAACCGAACCCGATGATGCTTCATTCACTCAGCAATGGTCACTCAAAAATACCGGTCAAAGCGGTGGAACCGAAGGTGCCGATATTGATGCCACGCTCGCATGGGATGTTACAACAGGCGGGCTTACTGCATTAGGAGATACTATCGTTGTGGCTGTAATTGACGGAGGTTTTCAGCTCACTCATCCCGACCTGGTGGACAATTTTTTCGTTAATTATCATGAAATTCCCGGTAATGGTATCGATGACGACAACAATGGTTATATCGATGACGTGAACGGTTGGGATGCATACAACGATGATGGCACGATTCCGTCTGACCAGCATGGAACACATGTCTCAGGAATTATCGGGGCTAAAGGAAACAATGGAATCGGTATTTCTGGTGTAAACTGGAATGTTAAAATTCTGCCTGTTGCAGGATCTTCCGGGAATGAAGCTACCGTTGTTGCAGCTTATTCATATGTTGCAGCCATGCGCCAGCTCTACAACGAAACAAATGGCGAAATGGGGGCTTTTGTGGTTTCTACCAATTCTTCTTTTGGGGTCGATCAGGGTGATCCTGCCGATTATCCAATCTGGTGCGGCTTCTATGATGATTTGGGTGAATTGGGTATTCTTAGTGCAGGTGCAACTGCAAATGCCAATTTTAATATTGATCAGACCGGTGACATTCCAACTGCCTGTGTTTCGGAATTTATGATTGCTGTGACAAACAGCACGCGCAACGATGCCAAATACAATGGGGCCGGGTTTGGTACAACTTCAATCGATATTGCTTCTCCAGGTTCTGCTATTTATTCAACTGTAACAAATTCCAATTACGGTAACCTAACGGGTACTTCCATGGCAACTCCGCATGTTGCTGGTTCAATCGCCCTAATGTATGCCGCTGCTTGTGATGTACTGATTCAGGATTACAAAAACAGTCCGGCCACACTCGCGCTCACAATGCGGGATTATCTTTTTAATGGAGCTGAGCAAATCTCAGCATTCGATGGATTGGTTGCCGAAAGTCGTCGTCTTAATTTGAATGGAGCAATTGAACAGGTTCAAACTTACGTGTGCGCTACCGATGTACCTCCGGTTGCCAATTTCAATGCCCCGGGTCGCACAGGTTGTCCAGGTCTGGAAGTAAATTTCAATAATCTCTCTTCATCCAATGCAGAATCTTATGCATGGAGCTTTCCCGGAGGTAATCCGCTTACATCTACTCTGGAAGATCCAGTAGTTACGTACAACGATTTTGGAGACTATGAAGTAACGCTCATAGTTACCAATGTTTACGGGTCCGATACGATAACTTACAACAATTATGTATCTGTTACCAATACCGGAACCCGCATCGTATTTACAGAAGATTTTGAATCTAACGACCTTACTGGCGCAGGATTCAGCATTGATAATCCCGATCAGTCAAACACCTGGGAAATATTTTCTGCTTCCGGTAATGGCGGAAGTAATTTTAGTCTGGGAATTAATATGTTCAACAATCAGGGAAACGCTGGCCAGCGCGATTACCTTGATTCCCCTGTTTTTTCACTCGCAAACACAAGTAATAACAGGCTGCAACTAAAATATGCGCATCGCCGCAGAACTGCTTCGCAGGAAGATTCACTTATTGTAAGCATTTCACCGGATAACGGCTTGTCCTGGAACCGACTGGATGCCAAAGGTGGTGGAAGTAATAGCAATAATCCACTTGCAACAAATGTTCTGTTGAACTCTTCGTTTACACCATCTTCAGCAGCCGACTGGTGCAGCGGCACCGAATGTCTCGATCTGGATATTTCAGCCTGGGATGGGGCAGAAGAGGTAAAATTCAGACTGGAAGCATTTAATGATGCAGGCAATAATATTTATGTTGACGATATTCAGGTAAGTGGAATTTGCACAGTTCCGCTAATTCAACCGGTTATTGCTTCCTTTTCTGTTGCTCAGGAAACAATTTGTACCGGCACACCCGTCGTATTTGAGAATTTAAGTGAAAACGCGGTTTCTTTTAGCTGGTCGTTCGAGGGTGGACAACCTTCAACTTCGAATGCTGCAACACCACAGGTAAATTATGTTGCATCCGGAACCTACGATGTTACTTTAATTGCCTGGAACAGTGCTTACGCAGATACCATTAATTTAATTGACTTTGTTACTGTTGTTGAATCGCCAATTGCTCCCGTTATTTCCGTTGCTGATAATATTCTTACAGCATCAGGATCGGGGAATTTCCAGTGGTATTTTAATGGATCTGCAATTCAGGGTGAAACTTCTCAGTCAATAACTGCTACCGAAACCGGCGATTACTATGTTGTTATTTCTGCAAATGGCTGCTCCACAGCATCAGAGCCTTACTATTTCAGCATCGAATCAGTTTATTCGCTCGACAATAAATCATACTTCAAAGTTTTTCCTAATCCCGTAAATGATTATCTGCGCATTGAGAATGGCAGTAAAGGAAACTTTGATTATCAGTTGTATGACTCAACCGGAAGGCTCATTACATCTGGAAATGCGGCACAATCCATTGTTATTTCTGTTGGAAATTACCAAGCCGGTATTTATTCGCTCAGGATTCAGTCAGAGGATGCAGTCTATGTTTTACCAGTAATACATTATTGATTTTGAATAAAATACTTGTTGCAAACAGGGGAGAAATAGCGCTTCGCGTGATGCGAACTGCGCGTGAAATGGGAATCAGAACAGTTGCTGTTTATTCCGAAGCGGATAGATATTCGCCGCATGTGCGGTATGCCGATGAAGCTGTCTGCATCGGACCGGCTGCTTCATCGGCTTCTTACCTTAAAGGAGATGTTATTATTAGGGAGGCGCTTCGGCTTGGTGTGGATGGAATTCATCCCGGTTACGGTTTTCTTTCTGAAAATGCTGCTTTCTCTCGTGCTGTTACGGCTGCAGGTATCACGTTTATTGGACCTTCGCCCGAATCCATGGAAATGATGGGCTCCAAACTGGCTGCCAAGGCTGCCGCTAAGGCACACAATATTCCATTGGTTCCCGGAACGGAAGAAGCCATTACCAACCCCGACGAAGCTCAGGCGATAGCCACTTCAATTGGATACCCGGTTTTGATTAAGGCTTCCGCCGGAGGCGGAGGAAAGGGGATGAGAATTGTTGAACAGGAAAGCGATTTTAAAGAACAATTGCAGCTCGCTATTTCCGAAGCAAGTTCAGCATTTGGCGACGGCTCCGTTTTTATTGAACGCTACGTTGGTTCGCCCCGTCATATCGAAATTCAGATAATGGCCGATACGCATGGCAATTGCGTTTATTTGTTCGAAAGGGAATGCAGTATTCAGCGCCGTCACCAAAAAGTAGTAGAAGAAGCACCTTCGGCAGTTGTTTCCGAAAGTATGCGCCGTGAAATGGGCGAATGTGCTGTGAGAATTGCCAAAGCGTGCAACTA
>JAGQVC010000122.1 GCA_020438185.1 Bacteroidota bacterium | reverse complement strand
TTTACGTATTGAATATTCTTACCGGCCATAATCTCCCCGGTTGTATTTAATACGAGTTTTATTTTGCCTTTATTATCCTGAATTACAGTAACGTATTTGTTTACACCAAATATTTTATCGAAAGATGGTTTTTGAATAAGTTCTCCTGAAGAAGACAATACTCCGTATTTATTATTCACTTTTATCAGATAATAGGGATTGAACACCCGAATACTATCAAATGATGGACTCAGAATTATTTCTGCTTTCTGATTAGTGATTCCATATTTATTGTCTTTCACAACAATAAATCCATTTACACCAGATGAAATTCTATCGTAAACGGCTTCTTGTTTGAGATTGCCTTCCAGGATAAAACCATACTTGCCATCCTGCTTGTAATAAGACACTGAATGATCTTCATAAACTTCAGGTACAGCAACATCGTATATCATTCTATCCACAGAAGGCTCAGGGATCTGACAAATTAATTCCGAATTAATAAAGATCGTAAGATGGAATAAAATTAACACCTTAATAGACGGTAATATAAATTTCATTTGATACTGCATTAAATTCATTCTTTCTCCTCTGACAAGTCAAGCCGCCACCTTCTTTCTTTTCAATGAAAAAAATATCAGCCAGAATGCCAACAGAATTTCAGAAAGCGCCATTGGCAGGGTTAGTATTCCTTCGGCAGCATTTATTGTTTCCACTTTAATTAATTCCAGCCTGCGGCTGAGATGAATAAAAGAATAACCAAGCCCCCCAATAAGTAATAATACAGCAATTATTTTATTTACCCGGTTTGATGTATATGCGAGATATCCAAGACCTAGCAGATGCAACCCAAAAATCACCAAGCCCCATGACCAGAAAACTTCAAACGCTTTAAAATAGGACGCTGATTGTGCAATATTACTACTAAGATATGAGTCAGATTGTTCGCCCAATAATGGAAGAATTTTGAATAAATGAAAAATCGCATAGCCTAAAATGAGAGAATAAATAATTCGAATAGCCGCAGTAATTCCCGAAATCCGGGAGTTCACATCTTTAAAGAAATGATAAAGAGAAATGGAAACAATTATGTCTGCCATAAAAATGATGATCCAGGATACTATTTCAATATAAAATAGCGATTTGTTACTGGAAATGTTTGTCCAGGTTGTTTCGGGCAATTCACTAACCATCGATTTATGTGCATAACCAAAGGCAATTCCGGCGACAATAGCCATTATTATTAATGATATTCCCGCAATTAGTCCGTGCCGTTTTATATTTTTCTCCATTTCCAATTCCAATAGATTTTTCAGTTGTACAATTTCTATCCGCCACAGGCGAGATATACCGGACTATGAATACCAAAGCCACACCTGAGCCCGGTGTTTATTAATAATGAGACAGCAAAATAATAAATGAATGCCTTAAAACAAAAAAGCCTCCCGGTTTATATGTCCGGAAGGCCTTTTCTATTAGAATATTAAAGTTGATTACCGCCTTGGTTGTGTAGCGATATAATCATTTAATTCATCAACTGAAGATGAAAAAGTAAATGCATTATTAACTACAAAATAATTACCGATATCGAATGTTCTGCCATAGGCGAATTTTGCAAAATCCAGTTTGGATTCTTCGAAAGTAAACCCTCCCATAATTTGCGCTACCTGAGCTGACGTAACACAATTGCTGCCAATGACCTGTTTGGCTATTTGTAGTTTATTATCTTCAAAAGTCTGATTATTAATAGTTCCGATTGCGCTGTTAAATGAAGCCTGATCCATTGGCCATGGACATCCAACCGGCCCGTTGTAACCAGGCATCACATAAACCTGTTGTTGTTGAACTGGAGGTGGAGTGTTGCTGTAAGTTGTTGTGGTAGTTGTTTGCTGAACCTGAGTAGATCCGGTTGTTACGGTCCCGGGAACACCAACACTCATATTAAAATTAACCCCCATTTCAGGGTCATTAACACTCATGTTTACACCGGCCCCGGGAGTAACTACAGCATTTGGTGTTCCTGTTGTTTGAACAGTGGTTGTTTGAGTTACTGTACCTCTCACAGGTTGTGGCGGTGGCGGACTTTGAACAACCACGGCAGTAGGCGCCGGAGCAACCGGCACCGGAGCTGCTGTGTAAAGCGGAGTCTCAGAAACGAAACGCATAACATAAATCTCTGGTTGTTCTGCATCTACTTCAGACGAATCGATCATATTCATATCGCGCTTAACCTGGCGTCCGGCACGCTTCACTGCTTGTCCAATTTCAGTTTTCTTTTTAAGACGGATATTGTATGTGTATTCAACTCCGGCTTCAAGCGGAATCGTTTTGGTTACCTGACCTAAAGTGGCATCATCAAAAATGGCCTTAACCTTATAAGTTGCAGGAGCAGTTAGTCCCTCCAGTTTAACATTCGTTTGAGGCTGTTCGTTATACCTCAGCCCATTCATAACGATGTAAAAAGGTTCACCGTTTTCGGCAAAAAAAACCAGGTTCGATTTCTGAGCAGAAACACCTGGTGCGTTAGCAATAATTAGTAGAAAAAATAAGAGTTTTTTCATGGCAAAATAAATTTTTGGAGCCCGGATTTTTCAAATGATATGCCAAAGATAAGCAGGGTTTTGGCAATTTGAGACAATTGTATGCAAAGTGAATGGATTCAATCTACCAATCGCCCCGGTCAATTTCCCGAATGCAGCATTGAAGCAGGTTTATAGAGTTAGCAACATCTTCACTATGCACCATTTCAATAACCTGATGTATATGTCGTGTAGGGATGCTTACTGCTCCGGCAATCGCTCCGCCGGCAGTCATTCTTTGTATTCCCGATGTGTCTGTTCCGCCTCCGGTAAGGATTTCCGGTTGCCATTTAATTTCATTGCGGTCTGCAACATTCTTCATGAATGCAACCATTCTGGAATCACAAATAACTGAGGAGTCCATAATCTTTATTCCGGCTCCTGCTCCAAGTCTGGTAACTTGTTCGTGCTCTTTTGAACCGGGAACATCATAAGCGATAGTGGTATCCAGTCCGAAACCAAAATCCGGCTGAATGCGAAGAGTGGCTACCTGCGCCCCTCTGATTCCAACCTCTTCCTGAACAGTGAATACAGCATATAAATCATAAGGAATCTCGCCAATGTTGCGAATTGCTTCCAGCAGAATAAAAACTGAAATCCTGTTGTCGAGCGATTTGCAATTGAAGCAAGGTCCCATTTGAATGAATTCACGCTCCCGCGTGATGACATTGCCAACTTCTATCAGACTTTTAACTTCATCGGCCGGCAGGCCGGTATCAATAAAAAAGTCTCCGATTTTAACGGGTTTTTCCCTTTCCTCGGGACTCATGAGGTGAATGGGTTTACTGCCCATAACACCAATAACATCTGCCTTTCCGTGAATGAGAACGCGCTGAGCAGTGAGCGTTTTGGGGTCAAATCCTCCCAATGTGGTAAATCGAACAAAACCCTTATCATCGATATGGGTGACCATGAAACCAATCTCGTCCATGTGAGCACCCACCATAATTTTACGGTCTTTCTTTCCTTTTACAAGAACGGTTACGTTCCCCATGTTATCAACTTCGGGCCGGAGGCCCATGGATGTAACTTCTCTTAAAACCAGATCTCTGATTCTGTTCTCATAACCGGGGGCCCCGGGAGTTTCGCAGATTTCTTTAAGTAGTTTTGTATTCATGCCGCAAATTTAATCGACATAACTGAGTTTGAGCATGTTTGATTTTCCAAATTCATGCATTGGAATACTCGCAACATTAATTATTAACTGATCCTGCTCAACGAATCCGTCTTTCTTGAGTATGTTTTTAATGTCCATTATCGTGTGATCAGTACTCACCATCTTATCATAATAGAACCCGCGAACTCCCCAGATTAAACTCAAAGTGTTCAGCAATGATCTGTTACCCGTAAAAATATAAATATTGGCAAGTGGCCGGTAACTTGAAATGCGGAATGCGGTATATCCGGAATGGGTCATTGCAATGATAGCGCTGGCACCGGTTTGCTCAGCCATCGTAACCGCGTTATAACAAATTGAATCTGTTATCATTCTGGATTTATGAGAGCTTTCTTTGTGGTCTTTATGGTAAATTCCTTCAAAGCCTTCTACCCGATGCAATATTTTCTGAACTGTCTCGATTACCCTAACCGGGTGCTCACCAACTGATGTTTCCCCGCTCAGCATAACAGCATCAGCTCCGTCCATAACAGAATTTGCCACATCATTAACTTCGGCCCGGGTTGCATTGTAGTTAGTTATCATCGATTCCATCATTTGCGTGGCAATGATGATAGGTTTAGATGCCTCGAGGCACTTTTTCACCAGCATTTTCTGAATCAGAGGAACATTTTCCATCGGAATTTCCACACCCAGGTCACCCCGGGCAACCATGATTGCGTCTGTGTATTTAATAATTCCGTCTATTTCTTCAATCGCTTCGGGCTTTTCAATTTTTGCTACAACGCGTGAAGATTTTTCCCTCTTTGAAATTATATTTTGAAGCTCAAGAATATCTGAAGCCTTTCGAACAAATGAAAGTCCTATCCATTCTACATTTTGTTCAAGCGCGAAATCAAGGTCTTCAAGATCCTTTTTGGTTAAACAAGGAAGGGAAACTTTGGTATTGGGCAGGTTAACACCTTTTTTGGATGATAAAATGCCTCCATGAACGACTGTGGCAACAACCTCGTCTTTACGGTTTGTTGATTTAACGCAAAGCACAAGCTTTCCGTCATCAACCAGAATGGTTTCGCCTTCCATTACATCCTTGGGAAACTCAGGATAGGTAATGTAAACTTTGGAAGCGTTTCCAATCATTTTACTGGTTGTAAAAGTGAGGTCTGCCCCTTTCACCAATTCAACACCATTGTTTTCTACTTCCCCAATTCGCAATTTGGGACCTTGCAAATCAGCCAGAATGGCTGTATTAAGACCAAGTTCCTCGTTAATTTCCCGGATAAAGCCAATAATTTTTGCATGATCGGCGTGCGATCCGTGACTGAAATTAACTCTGCACACATCAACGCCAGCCTGAATAAGATTCCTGAGGACTTCCCGTGTTGAAGTTGCAGGGCCGAGGGTAGCTATAACTTTGGTCTTACTTTGAGTTTTAATCATACTTTAAATGAGAATATTTTCAATGAGTTTTGTCTCCGAGGGATTTATGTTCACTGCAGTCAGTACTTCCGGCAACGTCTTAAGTTTATTGATTATCTCAATCGGATCGGCCAGTTCTATGTCACCCGAAATCTTGAGAAGATAATCGGTTTGCCTGAGCCCTGGTAACAGACTGACCGAACCGCACCTGTTTGCATAAACGGTATATTCAAGCTCTGTATCAGGATCAATAAATTGAAAGCAGGAGAAACTGAGTTCGCTTTTTGTTTTTTGTTGAATCAGTTCGACATCTTCGATGCGCTCCAGATCAAGTTGCAACAAATGGTTAAGCTTGAAACAAAACCGGATATCACGTTCATGACTACTAATGCCAATCAGAATAAAATTCAGATCTATGTAATCGGTGAGTGTGATTTTCTTCATGATTGAATCAACGAAGATACATCAGTTTGTTATATAAACACTAAGCCGTCTCGTTCTCTTTGATAAGAGCGCTACAAGCTATTTCTGAAGCTGCCTGTTCGGCAGATTTCTTCGAATAACCAACACCTTCGCCAGACGGCTCATTATCTACCAAAACAGTAACGTAATACAATTTTTGTCTGTCAGAAGCTTCCTCCCGCGCATCGAAATAAACTGATTTCCTGTTGCGCTGTCCCCAATTGATCAATTTCGATTTGAAATTAACTTCCTGCTTTTCAAGCTCATCAATATCAACATGGATTCGAATGATTCGGTTCAAAATCAGATTTTCGGTAAAGTCGAACCCTTTATCCAGATAAATTGCACCT
>JAGQVC010000121.1 GCA_020438185.1 Bacteroidota bacterium | reverse complement strand
ATATTTAAATATCGAACTTAAATTATCGTATCGATTTTCCGGTACATTTAAAATGGATGGTTGAACCAGATAAGATAGTCCAACCTGAACAGAAGAACCCTTCGAGTGGAATGCAAGACCGCATCCGCCCAAATATCCGTAGGTCAACGATTTTCTTTGAGTTTGCCGGTTTACAATATCGGAAAGTCCGTCGCGGCTTAATTCTCCAAGTGCCGAACCTAAAAACGAAAATTGAAAACCTAGTTCTGCATAAGGTTTTAATTTCCCGTTTAAAAAATAAACCCTGGCATTTAAGGGCAAATCAAACATATTTAAGGTTTCCTTGTACTCAATATTGGTGTTTTCAATATTTCGAAGTGAATTAGAATAAATCGAAGAGCGAAACACAGGTGAAAAATTCAACCACAACATCTTTCTTAACATCACTTCAGAACAAAGTCCGACCTGAAAGCCAGCGGCAGAAGAATAGTTTTCCAATGCGGATGAATTAACATTGGTTAATATCGAATAAACCTGATCAGCATGAACTGAATTGGAATTATATCCGCCTTTTATACCGGCGCGCAAAACAGGAGTTGGGGAATATTTCGAAAATAAATTTATATAATCGGCTCTGTCATGCAATTTATCCGGAGTATACTTTGGATCCAGTTTTATAATTCTCGATGCTGTTTCATCAGCTAATTCCAATTGATCAATATCCAGATAAGCCAGAATCATAATTCGGTATGCAACTATTTTATCGTCCTTACCTAATTCGCAACTATCTACTGCCTCTTTAAGGATATCAATAGCCTGATCAAAATAACCACTCTGGTATTTGCGATCGGCCGATTGGAGTTTAAGAACACACTGGCCGGATTGCGAAAATGCAGAAAAAGGTTCCAGCAACAGAAAAATTGCCAATGTAACTAAATAAATATGTCTATTCAGAATTCTCATTTATTGCTTTTTTGAAATCCGGCTTTTTCAAAAGGTATATCGCTACCAACGAAGGTATTCCATTCATCTTCGGTTAACTGGCGCTTCACAAGTTTGCTTAATTGACTTATAATCTGTTCATTCTTTAATGGAAAGCTGCTCAGGGTGCCATCTGCCGCGTAAACCATTAGTGTCTGACCTGCAGAATAAATTGAAATTCCTTTTATCTGTGATTCGGTTTTGATGTTAACCGGAAGTGAGGTCAGATTATCCAGTCTGTAAATATTTATTTGTCGGGCTGTAGATGAAGTCACCAAAATTCCTTCAGACAAATTCAAAATAACATCATTGATTATTCCGGTGCCGGCAATTTCACGAATTAATTTACCATTTTGATTATAAACCCGTGTTACCCCATCGGAATAACCAACTGCAACCAGTTTCCCATCAGAACTTTGAGCAACAGATTCTGCTCTGGAATTTTCGCGTGTACTAAAAAGTTCAAGTGAATTTTTATTAAAATTGTATTTGTAAACCATACCATTCTCGCAACCGGCAAAAATGGTATTTCCTGAAGCTATTTTAGTAATACTTCTAATTTTCGCTGCCAAATCCTGAGCATGAACGAATTTATAGTCTTTCCAGTAAATCAGCTTATTATCCCTGCCACCGGTAATAAAGCTTCCATTTGCAGGTAAAAAGCAAACCGCTCTTACCAATCCTTCATGGCCTGTTAATACCAGATTTTTATTTACAGCAATTTCATTTGAATTTAAACCATACAACCACTTAATGCCATCGTAGGAAGTATAAGCTGTATTGATTGTCTGAGGATTGATTTCTGTTTTTTCTTCAGCTATTAATTTGAAATTAATTAATGAATAAGAGCGACAAACTCCATCCTTACAAGGGAATAGAACTTTATCCATTCCGCACTGCATATCGGACGATTCTTTAAGATTATTTAATACTATTGAAGATTTGGCGGGAAGTAAAGAATTTATTGCTTTTCCGGCAGACTGGTACAAGGTTGCGTCATACACATCGCCACCGTATTTTTTAGCAATATTAAATGATTGAATAGCCAGCAAAGCAGATAATTCAGGATTCTCTGTTATTTGTCCGGCTTCGTATGCCAGATTTGCGCCAGCTGAAATCATCCGCATCCTCAGGGCTTCTTCACGAGCGGAATCTGCTTTTAATTTCTGAGTTAGTGCCTCTATGCTTTTTCTGTCGGCAATACCCTTTTGCTCAAGTGCCTGTTGTTGTTGAAGCAAAGCACGTAATGCGGCTGATTCGGCTCTGGCTTTTTCCTGTGTGGCGATTTGCTTTTGAGAATCTGCAAATAATGCCTGCTGTTCTGCCAACTCTTTAGCAATATAAGCCTGACTGGAAGCATTTTCTGCTTTTTCACGCTCTTTAACTGCGAGTGCTTTTTGCTCTATTGCCTCTTTACTTTTTTCCTGCGCACGCAAATTATTTTCGTTTGCTCGTTCAGTTTGCATCAGTGCCCATCCGGCGAGAGCCGTAACAACAACCAGAAAAAATGCTACAAAAGAACGAATGAGAATATTTCTGCTTTTTATTCGTCTTTTTTCACGTAAATCGGCTTGCTGACTTTGATGCAGAAACTCCATTGCACCACTAAAATCAGAATGATAAAGAGAGGCCCATTCAACATCCGGCTTCTGTTTTACTTCCCAATCCAATGCAAGCTGCAGTTCGGGATTCCTCCATAATGCCTGAGCACCTTTTAAGTGCAATTCGGATGCGCGGCAAATCCTTAAAAACATTTCAGCCGACTCCATTTCTTCTTCAACCCAATCCCTTAGCCGTTTCCAGCCACGCATTAAACTTTCGTGCGAAATATCGAAAATTGTTTCATCGTTTACGCTGACATCAGAACCAGGTAAAATGAAGCTCCGTCCCTCTTCCCTGAAAGGTTTCAGGCATTCAAGTATAGCATCCCGGCTTTCGCCGGTGATAGCCGATAATTTACTTAAGGGCAAGGGGCGTCTAACACCTCTGTTGTCTGCTTCGCGGGTAGTGAGGCATTTAAATATTTTCTCACAAAGTAATTGCCCTTCGGGCGATAACTCATTAAATGCTTCATCCGCATGACTTGAAAGCGCATTTTCCAGTCCGCCAATGGATTCAAAATGAATAAGGTCAAGAGGTTCTCCGGCAACTGCATGTTTGGTCCAGTAATCCCAGCCACGCATCAGAGCATGTTGAAGGATAGGGAGTTGGTCAGAATTGTTGCCCAGATGCTGGTGAATATACTGAATCAGCCTTGGAGATATTTTTCCTCCTGCAAGCTCAACAGGACCGGTTATTGCCCTCCTGACCTCATTCATATTCATCCTTGGAACCAAATAATGTCCGTCGTTGATGGCCTCAGGCAAGCCTTCGAAACTAACACAATCGCCAAGGAAATCCGACCGCAGGGTCAGTATCACATAAACAGGCACGTCACGTTGCCTGACTGTTTCAATAATTAGTTGCACGAAAGCATCGTATTCAGCTTTTCGGCTCTGTTCCGATTCTTTCTCAAAGCGGAATACTTCTTCAAACTGGTCAGCAAGAATCAGCAACTTTTCGCCTGATGCAATTTCAGGCCGCATAGCCTGGACAAGTCCCAAAGGATTGTCACGCATAAGCATTTCCAGCCTTTGACAATAGGCATTCGGATTCTCAACCTTCTCACATAAGTCGGAGCTGGTTATCGCTCTTGCCAGATTTCCAATCGGATCGCTGCCGGGAGTCATTGCAACCACATGCCAGATCTTTCTTCCACTCTCCTTATTTTGTTTAGAAAATGCGGGGAGTACTCCGGCCCGGATCAGGGAGGATTTTCCGGTACCGGAGGTGCCCACAATTGCTACAAAATGTACTGAGTCCAGTTTCTTCAATACATCGCCAATGTGAGTCTCGCGTCCAAAAAACAAATGACTTTCATTTGCCTGGAACGAGCGCAATCCCGGAAAAGGATTGACTATTCTTATTTCGCTATGTATTGAAGTTTCGTACACGTTTCTCATTCATAAACAGAGGTATATTTTTCTAAAGTAAGAAATAACATTCAGAAAAAACTATCCTCGTTTTATTGATAGAGCAAACCTGCAATATTTACCTCACGTTTGTAAATGACTTTTTACAATCGGAGGACTTCAATTGATATTCGGCGAAAACTAATTTGACCTCAAAGATTGAAACTATTGAGCAGGCAATTAGTAATTTGTTAGCTACATCTTCCTAAAACCCAAGTATTCTAAGGAATTCTTCCTTTTTCCTGCGAGCAACATCCACACAGGATTCATCAGACATGATTACCTGACCACCTTCGCCACGGATATAGTTTTTTACGTGAATAAGATTGATGAGATGTTTGTTGTGAATTCTGAAAAAAGCCTTGTTATTCAACTGCTCTTCGTAGTGCCCCAGATTCTTGCTTGTTAAATGCGAAATTTTATCACTCAAAAATATCTTAGTGTAAGCACCTTCTGATTCAAGCCTGATAATATCATCCTTATTAACCAGGACCAATCCCTGTTGATTCGAAATAACCAGTTTCCCTTCTCTCGCTTCGCTAAACCTATTTGGACCACCGGAGCGAGTTGATTTTTCGGCTCTTTTCTCAAAACGATTTAAAGCAGAGAGCAGCATATTTTTATCAACCGGTTTCAGAAGGTAATCAACCGCTGCATGCTTAATAGCTTCAAGCATAAAGGAATCATGAACTGTAGTTATTACTACTTCAAAATCTATTTCAGGAAAGGACTTCAGTACATCAAAACCATTCCCATCGGGCAATTCCATATCCAGAAAAACCAAATCGGGAGGCATTTTTGACAAGGCCCGAACCGCCTGCGAAACTGTACCGAAAATCCCGGTTACGCGATATGAATCTGAGATTTCTTCAAGCAAATCGGCTAATGTGGCTTGAGAAACAGGATCATCATCAATAATAAATACGTCAAACATTCTGGCAGGTGTTTCAGGTCGGCAATGTATTAAAAAGTCCTTTGTCGGCAAACAAAACCTGCTAAGATATCGCTTGCATGTAGAAGCTCAGAAGGCCTTCTTTAACTTCATTCCGAATAATTACAAAAAAATCAGCCGAATGAATCCAAATATTTATTGAAATTCGCAAACAAATTATGTTTCGGATTGTAGATTTACATTATCTGGAACAAAATCTTCAAAAATGGGAAAGCAAGTACTAATTACCGGGGCATCTGGAATGGTTGGCAAGGGCGTTCTGCTTGAATGCATTGACTCGCCGGAAGTTTCGGATATTATTATTTTGGTGAGAAATAAGATTAATATTTCTGATAAAAAAGTAAAACAGGTAATTTTAAAAGATTTTACCCAAATTAACTCCGTTAAGAATGAACTTGGAAAACCTGCAGCATGTTTTCATTGTATGGGTGTGAGTTCGGTTGGAATGAACGAATCGACTTTTAGTGAACTCACCTTTGATGTTACCCGGATACTGGCCGATACAATGTATTCCTTAAACAAGGATATGGTTTTTTGCTACGTTTCGGGCACCGGAACAGATAGCACAGAAAAGGGAAATACTATGTGGGCACGGGTAAAAGGTAAAACTGAAAATTATATTCTTAAGTTAGGTTTCAAGGCTGCATATATGTTCAGACCAGGAATTATTATTCCTGAAAAAGGAATTCAATCCAGGACACGTCTTTACAATATTTCCTATAAAATAATGCGTCCATTTTTTCCATTATTTAAAAGAATGAAAAATGTAACGACAACCACCCGAATTGGGCAGGCCATGATAAGGTGTCTTTACTTTACCGATATTGCCAGCCATCTTGAGAATGTTGAAATTAATCAAACCCGTTGTGCGGTTAGAAAGATAGGGCATTTTTAGTTCTATTGAGTGGTCTGTTGTTTAAATGATTCATGTATTGAAGAAATGTAAATGCCGCAATTTTAGTGACAATTCGTGTGTAAAAACCATGGAAACTCTTTGCGAAATTTAG
>JAGQVC010000120.1 GCA_020438185.1 Bacteroidota bacterium | reverse complement strand
ACTGTTCGGAAAATTGAATTTAAGTCGGAACCCGCCGGAACAGAGCAACCTAAAAAAGAAAGCTTGTTCGATAAGGCAGCTTCGCTTTACGATAAAATTGCAAAACCGGGAGAAAAGACTGTTGCCACACAAGCCAGCCGTCAGCCAATTTCCAATATCAAATCGGCAATTGGGATCAACGAAAAGTTCATATATCTGAAAGATCTCTTCAAGAATAATATCAACGACTACAATGAGGCTTTGGATAAGCTGAACAACTTTGATAATTACGAAGAGGCCGAAGATTATTTTCAGGATTTGAAGCTTAAATACGGTTGGGATCCGGATTCAAAATCATTTACCGGCCTGGCCGACTTGCTAAACCGTCGTTACCTGCATAACGCTTCATCTTAGCCATGGGCAAATTGCTGCTCATTCCCACTCCCGTGGGAAATCTGGAAGATATAACCCTGCGTGCAATACGTGAGCTGCAAGCCTGCGACCTTATTCTGGCGGAAGATACCCGGACTTCAGGAAATTTACTAAGGCATCTGGAAATTTCCCGTCCAATGCGTGCTTTTCACATACGCAACGAACATAAGGCACTTGAAAGCATTGCTAATCAAATTGAAGAGCTCAATCAGGTGGGGCTTGTTACCGATGCCGGAACACCCGGAATTTCGGATCCCGGATACTTGTTGGTTCGCGAATGCATCAGGCGTGGAATTCAGGTTGAATGCCTGCCGGGCCCGGTAGCGCTGATTCCGGCGCTGGTGGTTTCAGGTTTCCCGACCGACCAGTTTTGCTTCGAAGGATTTTTACCACATAAAAAAGGGCGGCAAACCAGACTGCGCAAGCTTTGTGATGAAGAGCGCACGATTGTTTTGTATGAATCGCCTCACCGGCTGTTGAAAACGCTTGAACAGGCCGCAGAAGTAATGGGTGCTGAGCGCAAAGCCGCCGTTGTAAGGGAGATTTCCAAAAAGTTTGAAGAGGTTCAGCGAAACACCTTCGGTGGATTGATTTCACATTTCAGTAAACATCCGCCGAAAGGCGAAATTGTGCTGGTTATTGAAGGTGCAGGAAAAACCAGAGATGCTCAGGAAGAACCTGATGAATCGCCTCTGCCTCGCGAAAAAAGGAAGAAGGAATAAAAGAAGGCGACAAATGAAACACCTTCCTGCGTGGTTAAAGTATCTTCAGGAAGCATCGAAATGGCTGCAATGGCTGCGAATACCAGAAGTGGTATGTATCTTTCGCCGCGAAGCGGAGCGAAAAACAGGAATAAAAACAGCAACATACCCGGAATTCCGGCGGCCACGCCGATATACAAATACTGATTGTGGCAGGTCATACGCCATTTGGGTGCCAGCCAACTATTTATTCGCTCGTAATGCTCTATAAACGTGTTTTTTACGTCCCCGATTCCAACGCCCAGAATCGGATGCTCGCCGATTATCATGACGGCATTTCGGAGAAATTCCAGCTTCATTACCACTGTATGTCCCGTGCCTTCGGTGCTTCCGCGCTTTAAATAACCAAGCTCCCAGAGCAATTGGTAAAACCGCATGCGCACGCCCCAGAGTCCGGTGTAATTTACATTCGCAATTCCTTTTGTGATATAATGTATCTCCTTCTCTGTTAGCGCATTAACGCCCGAGTCGTCTTTTGTAAGTCCTTTCGAATTTAGAAAACGGACTAATGTTGCGTAGGTAAGGTTCCCTTTTCCATCGAGACTGTCGATTGAATAATCGCTTCGCTTGCGCCTAGCCATAACCAGCTCCCGCCGGTTGAGGAAACTGTAAACGTAATGTCCGTTTTCAATTACAGTGAGGTCGTGGGTGTAAGGGTTGCCGAGCGCTGTTTTTTCAGGCAGCTTGTGCTTGTATATTTCGGCAGGCGTGAAAAAATCATGGTATGCCTTGTAGGCCGAAAAACCCACAAAAGCAATGAGCAAAGCCAGACTTGCGGTAAAAGCAATAATTCCCCGGCGGCTCCACTTTTTTAGAACCAGACTAATTATCCAAACCGTTGAAACCACTGTAATGATAACGATTCCCGAGATTGATTGGAGGATGAACAGGAACGCAAACATCCAGATCATGGCTGCGAGTAACAGGAATCTTTCGCCCTTGAAAAAGCGGTAAGGTTTGTAAAGTAAGATCCAGAAACCCAGTAATATAGCCAGGCTTATAAGCAAAGCGAAGCGGATATGGGAAATGAAAATCGATATTTTACGGATGTCGCTGAATTCGGCATTCAGCCAGCGGCTGAGACCCCACACCGAACAAGCAATGGTGGCAAGGGTTACCGACAAAATGAACAGCCTGATAAGCAGGTGGTACCAGGATTTCTTCAGTGGCTGTGTGCTGCCCAGCACAAAAGGAAAAATAAACAAAGGAAGGTTAATTCTGAGCTGCTTCATGGCATTGGGTAAATCCTCCGAATAGAGGAGCCCCGGCAGAAGCATCAGAAAAATTCCCATGAGCATCCAGGCTTTGGGGTTTGATTTCAGGCGTTGCCATTTTTCTCTGAAATTTCCTTCCAGTATCCAGTTTCCACCAATAAAAAACTGCGAAAGACTCATCAGAATCTTGGCAAAGGGAAGTCCTGCAACCATGAGCAACAGGCCGGTAAAATGGAGATACGGATGAAGAAAGCGTAGCTTTTTGGGCAGCATGCGATGGCTTAACGCCTGAATGTTTGATTAGGTATTCGGGTGCAAATCTAAATCTTCAACAGAAATATGAACAAGGCAACTCCATTAATGAGTGGTTCTCTTCAGAACCTGGCTTTTCAGGAATTCAACCCAGGCAGCGTCGTCGTTCATGCTGGGAACCAGATCCAGCTTTTCGCCACCATGTTCCCTGAACAACTCGAAATACTCAGTGCCAACTTCATGAATTGTTTCGAGGCAATCGGCTGTAAATGAGGGCGAAAACACGACAATTCGTTTCCTGCCCGATTTGGCAAGTTCAATCAGCGTGGCGTCGGTATAAGGTGTTAGCCAGGGGTCGGAGCCCAATCGTGACTGAAAGGAGATTTTAACCTTATCGGCCGGCAGGCCAAGTTTTGTCGAAATTGAACGGGCAGTAGCAAAACACTGGGCGCGATAGCACACATGATTATCGGTGTTTATTTCGGGGCATTCTTTCGGACCCTCCATGCATGCAGCGCCGCAACCTGTTTTTCTTACGTGCCTCCAGGGTACCCCATGAAAGGTAAAAAGCACCGTATCGTATTCATTTTCAATAAATTTTTTTCCTTTTTCCGCCCAAAGGCGGATGAATTCTTCGTGATTGAAATAGGAAGATATTGCATGAATTTCGGGAATCACTTCCCAGGCAGAAATGGTTTCAAACGCTTTTTGCAATGAACTGCCGGTACTCGAAGATGCGAACTGCGGGTATAAAGGCAGCAGAATGAGCTCGTTTACTTTTAAGGAGCGGAATTTCTCGAGGGCAATGCCCATGTCGGGCGACTGGTACCTCATTCCCAGTTCGACCACAAATTGGCTTCCAAGCGCAGCTTGCAGTTTATTCTTTAATGCATTGCCATAAATGAGCAGGGGCGAGCCTTGCGCTGTCCAGATTTCCCTGTAAAGTTTGGCAGATTTTGGTGCCCTGAAATTGGCAATAATTCCGTTTACCAGCAGCTGTCGCTGGATGTATGGTATATCAATTACACGCGCATCCATCAGAAATTGCCTCAGGTATTTGCGTACATCAGCGGTTGTGGGGCTGTCGGGAGTACCCAGTTGAAGTAATAAAACGCCGGTTTTGTTGAATTGCATGAAATGAATGGCAATATTATATTAATTGCCGGCCAAAGGTAAAAAGGAGTAAGTTCAGGAGAACATTGACGCTTCCTGATTTTAATAAGAAATAAATTGTTTAGCCTGGTTTTAAGCTTATGAGTCGCTTCAGAACTAAATTTCAGACCGTCATTTTTCCAACTTAAAAATAGTTCAATGTGTTATCATGACACAAATAGTATTTAAAATATATGAAAAGAATTGTTAGCTTTGAAGGTTGGCACCCACGTCATTTTTATTGTCCTATTCGATGAAACTTAATTCCTGCAAGGTTTTCAGCCTGGTTTTTATGGTTGCTGGAACTATTAGCGGATAAAAAATACTTTACAATTCTTTCCTTAACCAATAAATCCCAATAATTTGAAAACAAAACTACTTCTCATTCTTGTATTGCAGCTTGCATTAGGTGCCATTCAGGCACAAACACTTCTAAAGGACATTGAAACAACGCCAGCAAATGGCAGTTCTTCTCCATCTAACTGGTGTGCGGTGTCTGATGCGCTTTTTATATTTGAAGCAACCAATCTGATTCAGGTCAATTACCTTTTTGCCAGTGATGGAACGGAAGCCGGAACAATCGGCTTAGGCTCGTATCTAATTGATACAGATATAATCAGATTAGGTAATCGTGCCTTTTTTGGTGGTTGCGATATCACCTTAAGTGCAGACAGCTGTGCATCGCTGTACGTTTCAGATGGTACTGTTGCCGGCACCGGATTCTTTTTCGATTTAGACCCTTCAGGACTTTCTTTGGGGATAACAGACATAGTTGCAGGCGACAGTTTGTTTTTCTTCGGTGGTCATACTATAGATAATGGATATGAGCTTTGGCGGAGTAACGGCACGGTTGAAGGCACTTACATGGTAATGGATATTGCAACCGGTTCGGAAAGCGGTTATGCCGGTGAGCTTGCTGTTGTTGATGACATAGCTTACTTTGCCGCTTACACCGAGGAAGAAGGAATTGAACCCTGGAGAAGCGATGGCTCAGCTTCGGGAACTTATATGATTGTAGATTTGAATGCAGGTCTGGACGATTCATTTCCTATGTATTTTACAAGCTCCGGTGGTTACATCTACTTCTCCGGTCTTGAAGAAGGCTCCGGAAACGAGGTGCGCCGAACAAACGGCATGCAGGGCAACGTGGAGTTGATTGGTGAAGGTGACGGAACCACGGATTCAAGTAACCCAAGAGATTTTGTTGATTCGGACGGAACCTTGTATTATGTAGCCGAGGGTGATGATGTAGCTGGTTATGATCTGTTTGTTTACAACCACACAGGAGAACCGACTCACCTTGACTTCAATGAGAATGATATTTTCCCGAGGGCATTGATGCCATTTGGGGATGGTGAAGTTATTTTTAATGCTGTAAATGATTCAGGAAGAGAGCTTTGGAGATCTGACGGAACCCTTGAGGGAACGGTGATGATTACTGATTTATATCCGGGCGAGAATGACGGAGTTTTTGGCACCGGCACGGTTGGAGGCAGTTTTTATGTATGTATGGATTCTGTGGTTTACTTTGCCGGAGCTGACGGCATTAATGCCGCAGGTGAGTTTGTTTACGAGCTTTTTAAATCGGATGGAACAGCGGCAGGAACAGAATTGGTAAGCGACCACGTTCCTGGAACTGAAGGAGCAAATCCCGGGGAATTCTTTGAATTTAGAACACGTATCTATTTTGCTGCAACAACTCCTGCAACAGGCAGAGAACCGTTTTATATTGAAAAAGGAATTCCAACTACAAATGAAGATTTGAATTTGGTTCATCGTAACGATGCCAGGCTGTATCCTAATCCGGTCCTTTCAGGAAATCAGATTACCATTGAATTGAGCTTACCTGCAAAATCAAATTTGCAGACGGAAGTTTTTGATTTGGCCGGACGATCTGTACTTCCTGCCATAAGCCACGGCAGCTTTGATAAAGGAAATTGTAAAATAAGTATTTCAATGTCTGAAGTACCTGCCGGGTTTTATACTTTAACTGTTCGACTTGAAAGTGAATTGCTAAGTTTCCCTTTAGTCGTGCAATAAACAGAAGAGAATGAATTGGTTCGGGGTGTGTTTGATTTTCTCAGACACACCCCTTTTATGTTCAGGCTGAGTTTTCTGGTTTGAATTCCTCAAAATCAGGATTCTCGATAGAATTATTT
>JAGQVC010000119.1 GCA_020438185.1 Bacteroidota bacterium | reverse complement strand
CCGCCTGCCGCAGCAGCTTCATAGCGCTTTTTCATAAAACTCAGCTCCTGTTTTTTAATTTCTCCGCTCGCATCATAGGCAGTGTTGTGGGTGTTTACAAGCAGCAATTCCTTTCCGCTTGCCAGCGGGATGTGAAATTCGAGAGCGCAACGATCGAGCATATAAAGTTTTGTAGGCCAGCCAAAACCACCCGGATACTGAAGCCGCGTTGCAGATTTTACCGGATGCCTGCTCAAACTCATCAAACCACCATAGGTTTTACCATACGGTTTATAAGGAAAGGCAAATGGTACCGGAACAAATTTTACATCGTAATTCAGGGCGAAGCCCGAAGCAAAACCGGGTAATGACTTGGAAATACTTTCCACCTGGTCGGTGTGATAACTCCGTTTCGAATCGCGGTCAACCTCCTGAAGCAGAATAAAATCCAGCTTAGGCGCTTCTGTCTTAAGAAACTCAACAATTCCCTTTAAATAAGTTGAAGCCATTTCCTCATCCGGGCGAACGCCCTTGCCGCCGCCATTAAAAAAGTCCATTTCCTTTCCCAATCCGGCGTAGCCGATGTTCCAGATTAAACACTGCAGCGTGTCTCCGGCAACTGGCAACGATGCCGGGCCATTCACCGCTACAGATTCTTCACTTTCGGGTTCGGGCGAATAATCAGTAAGTGTTGAGTACAAAAGCAGCCCGCCGAATGCCAGCACAAAAAGGAGAACCACCGAAAGAAAAAACCGGATTATAAGCTTCATGACACTAATTTATGTTTCAAACCTACGAAATGAAAGAGGCAAATTGAGCCGCCCGATAAAATTACACTTCCAAATTCAGGAACATGGTTATTTTTACGCATATTTTTAACCGCATGCAACAGGCAGATTTTTCCTGGAGATCAGGATCGGACCAGATAAAAGTTCACGGTAAGGTCTGGCAGCCGCTCGACGAGCCGCTTGCTGTAATTGCTCTGGTGCACGGCATGGGTGAACACAGCGGCAGGTACCGCCGTCTTGCTGAATTCTTCACATCTCACGGCTTTGCCGTTATTACTTACGACCAGCGTGGACACGGTCGCACCGAAGGAAACAGAGGTCATATTAATTACTACAACCAATTGCTCGATGGAGTTGATGAGCTGCTCGAAAGAGCAACTTTGAGGTTTAAGGATAAACCCATTTTCCTTTACGGACACAGCATGGGCGGAAATGTGGCCTTAAATTATGCGCTTAAAAAACCAAGTGCAATTAAGGCTGTTGTGGCAACCGGGCCCTGGCTGAGGCTTGCATTCGAACCTTCCGCATTTCAAATGTGGCTCGCCCAGCTTATGCGTAATCTGCATCCGGGATTCACTCAGGCTTCAAAGCTTAAAACAGAGCATTTGTCTCACGATCAGGCTGTTGTAACGGCTTACGAAAAGGATAAATACGTGCACGATAAAATTTCGGCTTCCTTTTTCACCAATGTTTTTCAGGCTGGTTTGTATGCCCTGCAACATGCCAACGAGTTGAAAATTCCGGCGCTTATCATGCACGGTGGCGACGATAAAATAACTTCAATTGAAGCTTCACGCGAATTTGCCGAAAGATCAAGTCTGGTTTCAGAATTTAAGGAGTGGCCTGAATTATACCACGAAATTCACAATGAGCCCGAAAAAGACGAAGTGTTTCAATACACACTAAACTGGCTTAAAAGCAAACTGTGAGTAAGCAAACCGGCAAAAAGCAAATTGACCGCAATGCTGTATTGCTTATTGTGGTTGCCGCGCTGGGCTACTTCGTAGATATTTACGACCTCATACTTTTTAATGTAGTTAAAAAGGAAAGCCTTGTGGCACTCGGTGTTACAGGCTTCGACGATATCCGCAACATCTCCATTTCACTCTTTAACTGGCAAATGGGCGGAATGCTCCTGGGCGGAATACTCTGGGGTGTGCTGGGCGATAAAAAAGGACGACTCAAGGTTTTGTTTGGTTCAATCCTGATGTACTCGGCTGCAAACATGGCGAACGCCTTTGTGTCGGACATTCAAACTTACGCTTTCGTTAGGTTTATTGCCGGAGTAGGACTTGCCGGCGAGCTTGGTGCAGGAATTACACTGGTTTCGGAAGTCATGAGCAAGGAAAACCGCGGCTATGGAACCATGATTATTGTAACATTCGGAGCTTTGGGCGCCGTGCTGGCGGCTCTTGTGGGCGGCGAGGGTGAGTGGATTGCCGGCCTCATTGAAAATGTTTCGGGATTGCAACTGCAGAACTGGCAGGTTGCTTATGTGGTTGGTGGTTTACTCGGCTTGCTGCTCTTGCTGCTTCGCATCGGTACACTGGAATCAGGCATGTACAACCGCATGCCGCATAAAGACGTGAAACGGGGTGATTTTCTGGCATTGTTTCGCAAACGAAAGGTTTTCAAAACCTACCTGAACTGCATTCTTATTGGCCTGCCGGTTTGGTATGCGGTTGCCATTCTGGTTGCTTATGCCGAAGATTTTGCATCGCCTGCCGTTTTAAATGTTAACGGCGAAGTTGTAAATGGCACAGCTGTTATGTTTGCTTATATCGGCCTTTCGGCCGGAGATTTACTCAGCGGGCTTCTTTCGCAGTGGTGGAGAAGCCGAAAAAAGGTCGTACTGCTTTACCTGATTGCCAGCATTGTGCTGGTGTTGGCTTACTTCTTTACAACCGGCGGAAAGTCAGCAACTTACTTTTACATTATTTGCTTTATGATTGGCGTTGGAACCGGCTATTGGGCGCTTTTTGTTTCAATGGCTTCGGAGCAATTTGGTACTAATATAAGAAGCACTGTTACCACAACGGTTCCCAATTTTGTTCGTGGTGCAGTAATACCAATAACAGGCTTGTTTAGTCTGCTTAGTGGCCTGGGCAGTATTAATTCGGCCCTTATTACCGGGGCTGTCTGTCTTGGTCTTGCTGTTTATGCCCTCAGCGGGCTGAAAGAAACCTTCGGGCGCGATCTCGACTACATCGAAGCACTTTGAAGACTCACCAGTTCTTCGCCAAACAGGTTTTGCAGGAATCCTTCAATAATCAATCTTCCGTCGGTGTTGCCCAAAATCGGGTCAGCAGCACGTTCAGGGTGCGGCATCATTCCAAAAACATTCATTTCGCGGTTGGTCACTCCTGCAATGTTATCAAGCGCTCCGTTCGGGTTAAATTCCATTCCTGTTTCGCCTTCGGCGGAAGAATACCGGAACAGAATCTGGTCGTTTCCCTTTAATTCTTCCAATCCTTCTGCAGAAATATAATAACGTCCTTCTCCATGAGCAATTGGTATCAGGTAACTGCGATCTTTCCGAAGCGATGAAGTGATAGCAGCCCGGGTTGAAACAGGCACCAGTGAAACGTTCTCACAAATAAACTGATGCGAGTTGTTATGTAGCAGAGCTCCTGGAAGCAGGTGCGACTCGCAAAGAATCTGAAACCCATTGCAAACACCAAAAACAAATCCGCCGTTAGCGGCGAAACGAATAACCTCGGTCATAATTGGCGAAAAACGCGCAATAGCACCGGAACGCAGGTAATCGCCGTAGCTAAAGCCACCAGGCAAAACAATAAGCTGACAGCCTTCCAGGTCGGACGATTTATGCCAGAGTTTCCTCACATCAAGACCCGGATAAACCGATAAAGCATCAACCATATCCTGATCGCAGTTTGAACCCGGAAAAACTACCACACCAACGCGAATTGCTGAACCCATAAGCTTTTGTTAAAAATTGGAGAATTGTAAAAAGTAAAGTACCTGATTGTAAATCACCGCAGCAAGCAAAAGTAAGAATACCAGCTCGGCCAGCAGCTTGTTTTTTAAAGATAAAAAGTAATTCGACATGATGACGGACAGCGGAATTGCCAGAAACGAAAGGCTGATCATGGTTCTTTTAACAGAAACCAGATAACTGAGTCCCGCAAAAATGAAAAACCACACGATGATTGCCAGAAACTTCCGGGTACGAATACGCGCAAAGGTGTTTAAGTCCTGGAAAAACCGGAATAGCGAAGCAATTAAAATCCCGGCCAGAATAATAAAAAGGATAATATAGGTTCCGTTGTAAGCCGTAGAAAACTGCACATTGTAAAAAGGTTCCAGTATGGCTTTCATGCTGTTAAACGACAGCATATCAAACCAGTACAAAATGCCGCCAAAAAATATGAATGGCAAAAACACGCCGGTAAAGCTTGCAGCCCATTCATGCCAGTCGAAGGGCCGCAGAACGTACAAACCTGCCCAGATTAACGGAAAAAGGAATAAACAGGGCCAGTAAAAAAGTGAGGCCACACCAATAAATAAACCTGCATCAAAAACTTCGAAAACAGCTGAATCGCTGCGAAAAAAATTGAAGATGGAATTGAGGAAAATAATGATGAAGAAATTGGCAAACAGCAAGGGATTAAAACTGAGCTGCTCCGGAAAACAGCTCATCAGAACCACATATAGCAAAGCAGGCAGGTGACTCGCATCGCGCAAAACACCCTGACGATTGATTACAGCCGTGAGAAAAAATGCCTGCAATACAATTAACAGCAAAGAAACAATTACCGTGAGTGTGCGCTGTTCGCGCAACGATTGAAAGGCGTATAAAAATAATGGAAAGGCATTTTCGGTATTGCCGATTTCGGGTTTGGGAAGCACAAAAACCCACATAACCAGCAATACAAGCGGCAACATGAGCAGGTTAATAAAATGCGACGTCCTGAAAAACGAAATGAACACCTTGCCTAAAAAAAATTTGGATTAAAGGATTTTCCTTACTTTCGTGGCAAATTTAATCAATCATGAATACGCTGGTTTACGCTCTCAAAGACATTTTTGAATTCTCTTTCAAGTTCATGCCTTCTATCGGAAACGCTGTGAACCTGTTGTTTATCTTTTTGATTACTGTTTTCACAATTTACTGGATAGTACAGATGTATAAAAACCCCGATAAAGTGCGCTAACACTGGTGCTTCACAATATTTTAAACCCCGGCTTCACCGGGGTTTCTTTTTTTCCGGAAATTAAACGGCCGATTGTTGAAACTATCCTGAAAAATGTTCCTTTTCCGGACATTTTTGCATTTGTTTTGATACCGCCCCGCGCCTTAACTTAGCTCAGCTTGAACAGAATTACCCGACTTGTCCTTTTTGTATTCCTGCAGCTTGTGGCTTTAGCCGCATCGGCTCAGGTTACGCGGGTTAAAGGCGTTATTTACGACAATCAGTCCGGCGAAACAATGCCCTTTGTAAACTTACTTTTCAAGGGTACCACCATTGGAACTACAACAGATATAAATGGTGAATTTGAGCTGGAAGCACAGCGCGCAATTGATACCCTTCTGGTGAGTTTTCTGGGTTACAAACCTCAACGACTGGCAATTAAACGCTACAAACTCACCGAACTGGAAATCAGGCTGGTTCCCGACAATTACCAACTCCGTGAAGTGGTAATTCGCCCCGGCGAAAATCCCGCTCACCGCATTATGCGTGAAGTTGTAGCTCATAAAAAGGATAACAATCCCGATCGGGTGCAGTCGTACGAATACAATGTGTACAACAAGATTCAGTTCGACCTGAACAATTATAAGGAAGGGTTCACCAAAAAGAAGCTGTTCAAACCCTTCAATTTTATTTTCGATTATGCCGATACCACCGAGGACGGCAAACCTTATCTGCCAGTTGCGTTCACCGAAACCTACGGTAAGGTAATCCACACTTCCGACCCGAATAGAAAACAGGAAACCATTCTGGCCAGTAAAATCTCAGGAATAAAAAATGCCAGCGTTTCCCAGTTTCTGGGCGACATGTACCAGAACGTGAACATTTACAACGACTTCCTGCTCATTTTCAATAAAAGTTTCGTCAGCCCGATTACCGATAATTTCCTGCGATACTACAAGTATTATCTGGTCGATTCGGTTTACATAGGAGAAGAACGTTGTTACAAACTGCTATTCCTTCCAAAAAGAAAGCAGGACCTTACGTTTACGGGAAATCTGTTTATTCACGA